>NZ_MKUI01000001.1:0-5153 GCF_001898585.1 Aeromonas sp. 62-46
CGGCCTTGAGACCGGGCACCTCCTTGGGGCAGAGCTGCTGGCTGTAGCGGATGCAGTGCTTCGTTGTCATCAGCACCACTTCCCGCTCCTCCTTGTTCGCCTCATACGCGGGGGCGATGCTCCCTACCCCGTGCTCGCGAAAGAACTGCTCCGCCGCGCTGTTCAGCACGTTGCCGAGGTAGGAGAGCCGATGTTGGGGATAAACGGCGCCTCGCAGGGGAATGCGCCGCTCGGGTCGCCGGTAGGCAGCCAGACGGGCCGCCTCCAGGGCGGCGATCCCCTCCCGGCGCAAGCCGTTAAGCTGTGAAGCCGCAATAAACAGCGGGCGAGTGAATGCCAACTCAATCTGGCGCGCCACAAACAGGGTGTTGCCGAGTTTGCCGAGCTGATCCCTGGCCTGTTGCAGCGCCCGTTCCGGGTTGTCGGCCAACTGCTGGTCGCAGGGGAGCGTAACGGCGGCACCAATGCCCTGCTCGTCGGTAAGCGTGAGCCGCAGTCCCTCGTCGCACTCCGATAGCCGCATATCGACCCGGATGCGGCGATCCGCGCTCCCTTTTTCAAGCTGCTTGCTGAAGGCCTGATCGTGGTTGCGAAAGATCTCGGTGCCCACCTTGAGACCGGGCATGGGTTCCGACAGGAGTAACCGCTTGCTCTGTGCCTTCTCTTCCACTTTATTGAGGCGCATCCCCACCAGCTCGCCCCCCGGCTTGAAGAAGCCGAGGCCATCGCCGTTGTTGAGGGCAACGGCCTGGCCGTCGATCTCGATGCCATCGCGGGTCACGCTGGTGACGCGCCCGAGCGGCTCCCCGACGTATTTCGGGCTGCGCGGCGAGTCGATGCCTGGCTGTCGGCCATGGAGGAAGTAGTCGGTGCTGCCCCGGTTGAAACTCTTCTTGGGATCCGGCGTAAAGGTGTAGCTGCAACGACCGGCGGAAGCGGCCACCAGGTCGGGGCGGCGCTCCAGGATGGAGTCCAGCTTCTGGCGATACCAGGCGGTGACGTTCTTGACGTAGTCGAGCCCCTTGAGGCGCCCTTCAATCTTGAAGGAGCGGATCCCTGCGGCGATCAGCGCCTCCAGGTTGTCGGTCTGATCCATGTCTTTCAAGGAGAGCAGGTGGCTGTTTTCCACCAGCACCTCCCCCGCCGGCGTTTGCAGGGAACAGGGCAGTCGACAGAGCTGGGCGCACTCGCCGCGGTTCGCGCTGCGCCCGGTGCGGGCGTGGCTGATGTTGCACTGGCCGCTGTAGGAGACGCACAGGGCGCCGTGGATGAAGAACTCCAGCTGCACGCTCGTGGCGGCGCTTATCTCGCGGATCTGCGCAAGGGAGAGCTCGCGGGCCAGCACCACCTGGGAGAAGCCCACGTCCTGCAGAAACTTTACCTTTTCCGGGGTGCGGTTGTCGGTCTGGGTGCTGGCGTGCAGCGCGATGGGGGGCAAATCGAGCGCCAGCAGCCCCATGTCCTGCACGATCAGCGCATCGGCCCCTGCCTCGTAGATCTGATGGGTCAGGCGCCGGGCCTGCTCCAGCTCGTGGTCGTGCAGCAGGGTATTGAAGGCGACGAAGACCTGGGCGCCGAAGCGGTGGGCATGGCGCGCCAGCGCCTCGATGTCCTCGAGGCTGTTGCCTGCTGCGCTGCGGGCACCGAAGGCGGGGCCCCCCATGTAGACGGCGTCGGCGCCGTGGTTGATGGCCTCGATGCCATAGGCAAGGTTCTTGGCCGGGGCCAGCAACTCCAGGCGGTTGTGATGGTTCTGATCGCGCATAACGTCCGGTTCGAAGGGCTGCAAATGGCCGCCACTCTAACCAGACTCCCCGCCCCCTGCCTTGATCCCGCTTAAGATCACCGCAGAATGCAGGATTGACCCGGTACAAGGTCATCTGGCTGCCCCTCATCCCCCGGCCCTGACAGAGTGCCGACTACGCAGGCACCCGACGCGGAGCTAGATCACGACCTTGAGGGCCAGCCCCAGCAGCACCAGGCCGCTCACCTTGTCGATCACGGTGGATTTGGCCTTGAGCCAGGCGAGTACGGGCCCGCGAGAGAGCACCAGGGCCACCAGCACATACCAGAGCGCATCGATGCCGCCTGCGGTCAGCATCATGATGCCCCCCTCACGCCAGCCGGTGTCGGCGTGCACGAACTGGCTGAACAGGGCGATAAAGAAGATGGCGAGCTGGGGGTTCAAGAAGGCCACCATAAAGCCCTCGAACGCCCCTTGACGTCCCCGTGGCCGGTGCCCCTCCTCCTTGCCTGCCTCCCCCCCTGCGGGCCTGGCCAGCAACGCCTTGATCCCGAGCCAGGCGAGAAACGCCGCGCCGCCGTAGCGGATGAGATCGAACAGCAAGGGGGTCTGGGTGATCAGGATGGCGAGGCCGAGGGCCGTGATCAGCGCATAGATGCCAACTCCCAGGCCGTGTCCCAGCGCCGTGGCAACCCCGTGGCCCTGCCCTCCCTGCACCGTATTGCGGATGATCAGTGCCAGGCTTGGCCCCGGGCTGATGGCCCCCATCACGCAAATGGCGGCCAGCGCCAGCCAACTCGTCAGCTCCATACCTTCTCTTCCTTCGTGTCGATTGTTGTCACCCTGGATCAGGGTAGGGGGTGGCTCGCTATGCCAGAAGTGAAAGTTATGAATAGAGCCCATAGCCAGTGGCTATAGAGTGGCACAACCCGCTGCCATCAGCGGCTCACCTGCGGCCCTCGGGCCAACTGCTTGCGACTCTCCCCCAGGGTGAATTGCAGGTGATCCCGCAGGAAGGGATAGGCCAGCTCGCGAAACCAGCGGTGAGCCGGATCCAGGTGGTGGCGCTGGTGCCACAGCAGATGATACTGCTGGACCCGGGTGGCGAAGGGGAGATCGCAAAAACTCAGGGCATGTTCCCGGGAGAGCTGCCAGGCGATATGGGCCGGGGTGGTCATCAGACAGTCTGTGCGCAGCAGCACCTCCACCGCAGCCTGGAAGAAGGGCACCCGGGCAAACCAGCGGCGGGAGAGCCCGCGGGGGGCCAGCACCTGCTCCACCGGGCTGTCCTTGTCCCCGCCCCCGCTCACCTGCAGGTGAGGCCAGGCGAGGTAATCCTCCAGACTGGGCGCCATGCCAGAGAGCGGGTGATGGCGCCCCATCAGCACCACCAGCCTGTCCTCCCCCTGATGCAGGCCGCGGATCTGGTCCGGCACCAGCTCCGTGATGGTGGAGACCATGTCCAGCTCCGATTGCCAGAGCTGGGGCAACTGGCGCTTGTCCCACAGGCTGTACTCCAGCGCCGCCCGGGGGGCGGCCCTCGCCAGGGCCGCACAGATGTCCGGCAAGATGTGCTGGGCCACGTAGTCGGAGGAGGCGAGCCGAAACACCCGCTCGCAGCGCTCGGGGGCAAATTCCGGCGCCTCGTAGAGCCGCTCCAGGGCACCGAGGGAATCGGCAAGCTGGGCCGCCAGGGCCTCGGCCCGCGGGGTCAGCAGCCAGCGCTGCCCTTCCCGCACCAGCAGTTCGTCGCCAAACTCGCTGCGAAGCTGGCCGAGCTGCTTGCTGATGGAGGGCTGGCTCAGGTTCAGCAGCTCCGCCGCCCGGCTGATGTTGCGGGTCTCCAGCAGCACCTTGAGGGTGGGCAAGAGATTGAGATTCGCTTTGTGCACAGGAGTCACCTCGGGAAGGGGTCGCCGGGATCGGGCCTTCATCTTACGGCAAGGAGAAGCGGAAATTTAAGCAAAATCACGGTCTTGCTCCCGCCACTCCCCTTACACTGGGGGGACCGCAGGATGACAGTGAACGCCCCGTGCGGCATAATTTCGCCACTTTCCGCCCCAGGGCGGCCATCACGACAAGCGACGACAAGATGACATACGCCACTATCACCGGGTGGGGAAAATGCCTGCCCCCCGCCTCGCTGACCAACGATGACCTCGGCACCATCATGGATACCTCGGACGAGTGGATCTACCCGCGCACCGGCATCAAGGCCCGCCGTGTCTCCCATGTCAGCACCCAGGCGCTCGCCACCCTGGCCGCCCGTCGCGCCCTGGCGTGCGCAGGTCTGGACGCCGCCACCCTCGATGGCATCATCCTGGCGACCGCCACACCGGGCACACTGGTCCCCAATGGCGCCTCCGCCGTGCAGCAGGCTCTCGGCGCCCACAAGGCGGCGGTGTTCGACCTCAACGCCGCCTGCACCGGCTTCGTCTATGCCCTCTCGGTCGCCACCTCCCTGGTGCAGACCGGCATGATGCAAAAGGTGCTGGTGATCGGTGCCGAGCGGCTGACCCAGTTGCTGGACTGGGCCAAGCGCGACACCGCCGTGCTGTTCGGGGATGGCGCAGGCGCCGTCATCATCGAGGCGAGCGAGCAGAAGAGCGGCCTGATTGCCAGCAAGCTCGGTTGTGACAGCGAAGCGCGGGAGATACTGCACGTGCCGAACTTCGGTACGGATCGGGTGCGTTTCGCCGACATTGACGGCCTCTTCACCTTCAACTTCGAGGGGCAGGAGATCTTCAAGCGCGCCGTGCGCGGCATGGGCGAAGCCACCGGCACCGTACTGGCCCAGGCCGGCATCGCCCCCGAGCAGATCGACCTCATCGTGCCGCACCAGGCGAACGTGCGCATCATCGAGACCCTGGCCAAGCGGATGAACGCCCCCATGGAGAAGGTGATGGTCAACATAGAGCAGTACGGCAACACCTCCGCCGCCACCGTGCCCATCGCCCTGTGCGAGGCGCTGGAGCAGGGTCGGGTCAAGCCGAACAGCTACCTGCTGACCGCCGCCTTCGGGGCCGGGCTGACCTGGGGCGCCGCCCTCATCAAGTGGGGAGACCGCGTCACCCCGATCGCGAGTTGCGACGAGGTGCTGCCCCCCTGCGAGCAGAGCGCCCTCGAACTCATCGCCCATGCGGTGCAGGGTTGCCAGCAGGCCCGCCCCGCCGACGCCTGAGCGAGCGCCCGCTCCCCATGATCCGCCAGGAGCCCCGTGGCTCCTGGCAGCCAGCCCCCCCTACGTCCCCTCGCCGTTTCGGCAGCGACATAAAAGTCATTGAAAAGTGTGAATTTTGAGCGAAACATATCAAAAAATGACCACTTGACACTTTTTTGTCGTCAGAATGCGGCCAAGGGGTTCACAACCTTACCGGATCTGGTAGTATGCGGCCTCGCACTTGGGGAG
>NZ_MKUI01000002.1:0-34447 GCF_001898585.1 Aeromonas sp. 62-46
GAGGCCATTCAGGCCGGGCTGGCTCGCCTCGAAGTTGAGCGACACCAGGCGATCGCTGCCCACGCTCACCGGCAACTGGCCATCCAGGGTCTGGCCTGAGGCCCCTTCCTGCAAGGTGACCCCGCTGTCGATGCCAAGGCGGGGATCCACACCGTCGCTGATGGAGACAACCAGGTCGGCGCGGGTCTCGTCGCCGTCGATCTCCTTGGCGGAAACGGTGAGCCCGAGGGAGAGCTGGTCGCTGCCCTGATGGTCCAGAGGCCCATTGAGGGAGACGGTGACATTGCCGTCGATATCACTGCCATGTTGGCTGGCGGTCAGCTCGGCCTTCAGCACCTCGACCCGCTTGCCATTGCCATCCAGGTAATAACCCGTCAGCAGGCGATCACCGGTGAATTCGAAGGTCAAGGCGTGGCCGTCGCTGCTGATGCCGCTGCCGTTGAGACGGGCCAGGGTTGCACTCTGATCCGCGAAGACGGCACTTGTTGCCACCAAGGGATCGGACTGATGGCCCACCACGAACTGGCTCTGTCCCACCACCGCCGCCGGATTGGTGAAATCATCCTCCGTGAGGCTGATGGGGGCGATGGTGAAGTCCGGCGGTGTGCTGTCCACCAGGTTGACGGTGAGATTGGCGCTCACAAGATCCCCGTCGCTGTCGCGGTACTCCAGGGCAAAGGGCAGGCTCAGGCTATCCTGGCCGTGATCCAGGCTCTGGTTCCAGACGATGCGATAGCTGCCGTCGTTGGCCAGGGTCAGGGTGAAGACGGTCACGCCCCCTGCGCTGGCGGTGAGAGTCTGGCCGCTGACCTGGTAGGCGAGCGCCGTCCCGTGGCTGGTCAAGCCAAGCTGATTGAGGGCACCTTGATCGGCGGCAAAACTCACCTGCAGGTTGCCATCAAGCCCGGCTCCGGTGTGCAGGGATCCGGCGGCACTCACCGGCCCCTTGGCGAGATCCGCCTCGGAGAGGGTCAGGGTATCGCTCTGACCGATGAGAGGAGCCCCGTCGATCACCCGGTTGCCCGCCAGATCCGTCACCTCGGCGCGTACCTCGTAGGGGCCCTGGATGCTGGAGAGATCCAGGCCTCCCAGTTGCCAGCGGCCGTCACTGCCCACCAGGGCACTGCCGCTGAAGAGGGTCTGGCCATTCTGGCCAACCAGGGTGATGGTCACCCGCTGCCCCGCCTCCACGTCCGTGGTACTGCCGCTCAGGGTGACCTTGTCATGGCCGAGAATGCTGTCGGTATCGAGATCGTCGATGTCGATGGCGGCACGGGTATCCACCGTCACCGTCAGGGTGTCACTGGCCCGGTTGCCCGCGATGTCCACCGCATCGACGCGAAAATCATGGGGACCATCGGCCAGGGTCTCGGGGATCTGATATTGCCAGTTGCCGTTGCCATCCACGGTGAGCACGGCCATCACCTTGCCTTCCAGGGTCAGGGTAACGGTAGCGCCAGGCTCCCCCTTCCCTTGCAGAAGTGGTGTGGTGTCGCGGGTCAGATCATCGGTCTGGCTGGTGCCGGTGTCGCTCTCGTCCGCCAAATCCAGGGTAATGGTGGTGATGGTGTCGAGCAGGGTCTGGCCGGTGTCGCTGGCCCGGTTGCCGGCTGCATCTTGGGTATCGGCCTGGATGGTCAGGGGGCCGTCCACCAGCTTGCCGGTGACGTCGCCGAAGTTTGCCTCCCAGACGAAGCCGGGCAGCACCACTGTGGTGGTGGTCAGGCGATTGCCATCTTGGTCTATCAGGGTGACGGTGACGGTCTGGCCGACTTCCACGTCCTCGACAAAGCCGCGAATGATGACGCCGGTCGCCTCGTCGGCATTGATGATGTTGTCGTCGGTCTGGGGTTCTGTGATGGTGATGGCTGCCAGCAGATCCTGATCTTCGGCATAGAGCAACTCGTCGCCCGGCTGGCGCGCCTCATGGCCGGTGTCAAATCCCGCCTCGGCCAGGGTCGCATCATTGATACGATCCACCACCACGAAACCGCCGGCGCTGGAGCCGGCCACACCGCCAACCGTAGCGGCCGCCGCGTTACCGGCCGCCGTCTCTTCAAACAATTTGGTCGGGTCTGCCCCCTGGCGGATCGCCTCCTGGAGGCTCGCCAGCTCGGCATCGGCACCGGCGGGCAGTGCCGCCTCGGGCTGGGTGGGCTCGGGGCGTTCGCTGCCAGCCTCCGCCAGCTCCACCTGTCCGTCGGATTCGGTGAGCAGGCGCATCCCGGGCTCCAGTTGCATGCCAGGGGTGGCACGGCGCAAAGAGCCGTCCGCATCCATCACAAACACGGCGCCCTCCACCTTGGCAATAAGAGTCGGTTTATCGATTCGCAGCTCGGCCATATATCCTCCAACGGGTAAACACAGACTTCCCAGCACATGAAGCGTAAAGGGAAAGTCTCCGTGACAGGCGGCTATTTTACCGTCAATCACCCCCTATAACCCTTCGTCATTTTCGAAAATATCGAAAGTAAATGCCGCCAACCGTCCTATTAAATTCAATAAGACGCTATCAGGCCGCGAATATGCTGGAATAAAGCCCTTATTTTCCCTTTCATAAAAACAGATGGCTCTCTTGGCACCCATTTCTACGACAGCTTCTGTCACAAAGTCCCTTGACAGGGACCATGGTGATGGAAAACCGAAGCCTCCCCCTCACCCCTTCGCAAGCTTAATATTGAATTTAAATTCAACATCAGCAGTTCATTCTCTCTCTTCAGGCGGTGTATCTCTCCGCCGCCTCTCGCCCTTCCCCCCTCACCAGCATGATGAACATCGTTTTTACCTATTTTCATCAAAAGAGAACGGGTGGAAATAACCCTCGGATGAGGTTCAATAATTCCACCTGGATCGCACTTTTGGCATCCCTCCATCCCCTCAATTGATCTAGCGCAACTCCCACGGGGATAAATGATTATCCATTTTACCCATTTGGTATTATTCCCCCGAGCAATTGCATAAACACCGATTTATATGCAGCCATAACAATGGATCGGCCTGCCATGCCCGTCGATGATGAGCACAGATGTCCACACCAAGATGGAACGGTCAGGCCCGACATGGACTTTTTATCTGGGAGTGATGACCGTGGGTTCATATGACAAGCTATTTCGACCAGGGCTGGCGGCCCTGCTGCTGACCGTCCTGCTGGGTGCAGGCAGTCTGGCACAGGCAGACGACAGTGCCCCCAAGGGCAAGATCGAGGCGCGCAGCGAGCTGTTCGCCAAGGATCACGCCGATCAGTTCACCAGCTGGAAAGGCACCAGCGAGAGCCGCGAGCGCACCGATGCCCTGGCGGAAGATCCGCAGATGGTGGTGCTCTGGGCCGGCTACCCCTTCTCCAAGGATTACAACAAGCCGCGCGGCCACTTCTATGCGCTGACCGACGTGCGGGAAACCCTGCGTACCGGCGCCCCCAAGACCGCCGAAGACGGTCCGCTGCCCATGGCCTGCTGGAGCTGCAAAGGCCCGGACGTGGCCCGCGTCATCGACGAGAAGGGTGAGGATGGCTACTTCAAGGGGATGTGGGCAAAAGGCGGACCGGAAATCGTCAACACCATCGGCTGCGCCGACTGCCACGACACCGCCTCGAAAGAGTTCAAGGAGGGCAAGCCCGCCCTGCACCTCTCCCGTCCCTATGCCGACCGGGCCATGACCGCCATCGGCAAGCCGTTCAAGGAGCAGGGGCGCTTCGATCAGCAGTCTCAGGTGTGCGGCCAGTGCCACGTGGAGTACTACTTCAGCGGCACCACCAAGGCGGTGAAATTCCCCTGGGACAAGGGCACCACAGTGGAGCAGATGGAGCAGTATTACGATGAAATCGGCTTTGCCGACTGGACCCATGCCCTCTCCAAAACCCCCATGCTCAAAGCCCAGCACCCCGAGTACGAGACCTGGCGCGCCGGCATTCACGGCCAGAACAACGTCGCCTGCGTCGACTGCCACATGCCCAAGGTGCAAAACGAACAGGGCAAGGTCTACACGGATCACAAGGTAGGCAACCCCTTCGATCGCTTCGATCAGACCTGCCGCAACTGCCACACCCAGAGCAAAGAGATGCTGCAAGGGGTGGTCAAGCAGCGCAAGGATGCCGTCACCGAGATCAAGCTCAAAGTCGAGAAGCAGCTGGTGCACGCCCACTTTGAAGCCAAGGCCGCCTGGGATGCCGGCGCCACCGAGGCCGAGATGAAGGACATTCTGCAGGACATCCGTCACGCCCAATGGCGCTGGGACTTCTCCATCGCCTCCCACGGGGTGCAGATGCACGCCCCGGAAGTGGCGCTGCGCATGCTGGGAACCGCCCTGGACAAGGCCGCCGACGCCCGCACCAAGCTGGCACGCCTGCTGGCCGCCAAGGGGATCAGCCACGAGATCGCCATTCCTGACATCTCCAGCAAGGAGAAGGCCCAGGCCGCTCTTGGCATGGACATGCAGCAGATGAACAGCGACAAGGCCCAGTTCCTCAAGACCACTGTCCCCGCCTGGGATGCCGAGGCCAAAGCGGCCGGACGGCTCGCACAATGACGAGGCATGCGGGCCTGCAGTGTCGGGCCCGCAGCCGGATGGAGGCTTCCTATGGGTGATTTAACAATGGATTTCTTACGACTGATGCTGATGGCAGCCATGCTGCTCACCAGCCTGCAGGGCCAGGCGGCCGATGCGGCAACCGCCCCGGCACCGACTACACATGAAGTGGAATTTCTGCGCAGGGCCGACAAGGCCTGCACCGACTGCCACAAGGAGCAGGTCGAAGGCATGCACGGCAAGCATGGCCAGGCAACCAACCCCAACAACCTGGCGCCGGTCACCTGCACCAACTGCCACGGTCAACCCTCCCCCCAGCACCGGGAAGGGGTCAAGGATGTGATGCGCTTTAGCGACAGCTTCAAGGACAAACAGAGTACCGAGAGCTACCCCATCGCCGAGCAGAACGGGGTCTGCATGAGCTGTCACGAGCCCAAAGTGCTGCGCGAGGCGCTCTGGGCCCACGACGTGCACGCCACCAAGCTCACCTGCACCAGCTGCCACCAGCTGCACCCGGCCAAGGAGCCCATGGTGGCGATTCCGGAGAAGTCCCGCATCAAGCTCTGCGTCGACTGCCACAGCAAGCAGCATGAGGCCGTCAAGGCGGCCAAGGCGAACACCACCTCGGGCAAGGAGGCACAATGAGCTGCTCTCGCCGTCACTTTATGGCGGGGATGAGTGCGGGGGCCCTCATCATGATGACGGGGGCTGCTCGTGCCAGCACCCGCTCCCTTGCCACCACCCTCGCCCACAGCCAGACCATCGACGGGATCCGCTACGGCATGATCCACGACGAGACGGCCTGCATCGGCTGTACCGCCTGCATGGATGCCTGCCGGGAGGTGAACCAGGTGCCAGAGGGGGTCTCGCGCCTCGAGATCATCCGCTCCGGCCCCATCGGCACCTTCCCTGATGCCGAGTACCACTTCTTTCGCAAGTCCTGCCAACACTGCGACAACGCTCCCTGCGTACACGTCTGCCCGACCGGTGCCTCCCATATCCGCAAGGAGGATGGCATCGTCGACGTCAACCCGGATCTCTGCGTCGGCTGCATGTACTGTCTGGCTGCCTGCCCCTATCAGGTGCGCTTTATCAACCCTGTGACCAAGGTTGCCGATAAGTGCGACTTTTGCCGCAAGACCAACCTGGCGGCGGGCAAGGAGCCGGCCTGCGTGGAATCCTGCCCCACCAAGGCGCTGGTGTTCGGCAATCTGGATGACCCGGACAGCCCTATCGCCAAACGGCTGGTGAAGGAGACCACCTATCGCTACAAGCAGGCACTCGGCACCTCGCCCAAGATGTACCGTGTGCCCAAAGGGGAGATAAAGTCATGACCATGCAAGAGGCGTTTCACTTCCCCTCCCTTGTCTGGGGATTTGTCCGATCGCCATCTACCGCAGTAACAGAAGGAGGAATGGATCATGTTGCATGACGCATTTCACTTCTCCTCGCTGGTGTGGGACTGGCCCATCGCCATCTATCTCTTTCTGCTCGGCATCTCCGCCGGGGCCACCACCCTCTCGGTGCTGCTGCGCCGCAAGGGGGCCGGCAGCGAGAGCGGCATCATCAAGGCGACAGCCATTCTGGCGCCGTTGAGCGTGGTGCTGGGGTTACTGATCCTCATCTTCCACCTTGCCCGCCCCTGGACCTTCTGGAAGCTGATGTTCCACTACCAGTTCGACTCCGTGATGTCCATGGGGGTCATGCTGTTTCAGGTCTACATGGCGGTGCTGTTCGCCTGGCTGGCGGTGGTGTTTCGGACCGAGATCGAGACCTTGCGCCGTCACCTGCTGCAAGAGAAGTTCGCCTTTGTGGATAATCTCATCGCTTGGCTTGCCCGCATCGAGCGGCTACTGGCGCCACTCTTGCTGCTGCTTGCCGTGCTGTTGGGGGCCTACACCGGCTTTCTGCTGTCGGCGCTCAAGACCTATCCGCTGTTGAACAACCCGGTGCTGCCGGTGCTGTTCCTCATCTCCGGCGTCAGCTCCGGCATCGCTTCCACCATCTTGCTGGCGGTCACCCTGTTCAAGGAGAACCATCACAGCCAGGGGGTGAGCTTTGTCCACCGCTTCGAGCGGCCGGTGCTGGCGGTGGAGGTGTTGCTGCTGGTCTGCTTCTTTACCGGCCTCTACTTCGGTGGCGGCCAGAAGGAGGCAGCCATGTGGGCCGCCATCGGCAGCGGCTTCTGGGCTCAAGTGTTCTGGCTCGGGGTTGTGGGCATCGGCATGCTGCTGCCACAGTTGCTGGCCCTGCTGGCCCCCGCGCCGCTGCGGGCCAAAAACGGCTATCTGGTGCTGGTCTGCAGCCTGACCCTGGTGGGGATCCTGCTGCTGCGCTACTTCGTGCTCTACGCCGGCCAGATGACGGTAGTTTAAAGGTATGATCACCAGCGCCAGCCACCCTCGGGTGACTGGCGCTTATTTGTTGCGATGAGTTGTTGCGATTGATTGTTGCCAGAAATGTGGATGTTATCCCCCAGCGCCGGTACGGTGCAGACGCTGCGGCATAACATAGGCGAATGATTGACTGGAGGTTGTGTGCTGGCGGAGCTCGGCTATCTCTCACTGTTGCTGGCGACCGGGCTCGCCCTGCTGCAAGGGCTGCTGCCCTGGCTGGGATTGCGGCTCGCCTCACGGCCGCTGCTGGGCTGCGCATCACCGCTGGCCCTCCTGGTCGCGCTCCTGCTCGGGGCCGCCCTGCTGCTGCTCGCCAGCTGTTTTGGCCAAGATGACTTCACCCTGGTCTATGTGGCCCAGCACGCCAACAGCGCCCTGCCCCTTGGCTTCAAGCTGGCGGCCGTGTGGGGCGGCCACGAGGGCTCCATGCTGTTCTTTGTCTTTGCGCTGGGGCTGTGGGGCGCTTTAGTAGCTCTTTGCTCCAGGCGGGTCGATCCGCTGATCACAACCCGGGTACTGGCCATCATGGGGCTGATCGTCGGGCTGTTCGGCCTCTATACCCTGATCTTCTCCAGCCCGTTTGATCGCCAGTTCCCGGGGCCGCTGGAGGGGCGCGATCTCAACCCCATGCTGCAGGATATCGGCCTCATCATCCACCCGCCCCTGCTCTATCTCGGTTATGTCGGTTTTGCGGTCAACTTCGCCTTCGCCATGGCGGCGCTGCACTCGGGCAGACTCGATGGCGCCGTGGCCCACTGGAGCCGCCCCTGGGCGCTCGGCTCCTGGGTGTTTCTCACCGCCGGCATCGTGCTGGGCTCCTGGTGGGCCTATTACGAGCTCGGCTGGGGCGGCTGGTGGTTCTGGGATCCGGTGGAAAATGCCTCCCTCTTGCCCTGGCTGCTCGGCACCGCCCTGCTGCACGCCCTGGTGGTGTGCGAGAAGCGCGGCGCTTACGGCCACGCCGTGTTGCTGCTCTCCATCTTTACCTTTTCACTGAGCCTGCTCGGTACCTTCGTGGTGCGCTCCGGGGTGCTCACCTCGGTACACGCCTTTGCGGTGGACCCCAGCCGCGGCCTCACCCTCTTGTTGCTGCTCGGTTTGCTATTGACCTGCGCCCTCACCCTGTTTGCCCTGCGGGCGGACATTCGCGCTCCCTATGCCCGCTTTGGCTTGCTGTCAAAAGAGGGGCTGCTCGGCGCCGCCATCCTGCTGCTTTGCGTGGCCTGCGCCAGCGTGCTGCTCGGCACCTTCTACCCCATGGTGTTCCAGTCGCTCCATCTGGGCTCGCTCTCGGTGGGCGCCCCCTATTTCAATACCATCTTCGTGCCGCTGGCCCTCTGCCTGATGGCGCTGATGACCCAGCTGCCTCGCCTGCGCTGGCAGCATCTGGCAGCCCAGCGCCGCATCACGGTGCTGCTCCCATGCCTGTTCGGCCTGCTGGGGGGCACCTTGCTGAGCCTCGCCTATCCCGAACCGCTGCGGGCAAGCTGGCTGGGGCTTGCGGCCAACGTGCTGAGCCTCTGGCTGATGGCCAGCCTGCTGCTCCCGCTCTTGCAACCGATCGCCCTGCGCGAACTCACCCTCAATCGGCTTGGCAGCCTGCTGGCCCACCTCGGGGTGGCGGTGTGCGCCCTCGGCATCGCACAGGTGAGTCACCACAGTCAGGAGGGGGGCGCGGTGCTCGCCGCAGGCCAGCCCTGTCAACTCGGCGCCTTCGAGTTTCGCTATGAGGGGAGCGAGCCCATTATCGGCCCCAACTACACCGCCGAGCGCATCACCTTGAGTGTGCACCGGGAGGGCCAGGAGGTAGCTAGGCTCACCCCAGAGCGGCGCCACTACAGCGTGCGCACCATGAACATGAACGAACCCGGGATCAAATGGGGAATGCTCGGCGATCTCTACGTGGTGCTTGGCGAAAAGATGGGGCCAGGCGCCTATGCCATGCGACTGCACTACAAGCCGCTGGTGCGCTGGATCTGGTTCGGTGGCCTGTTGATGATGACGGGCGGCGCCCTGCGTCTGCTCGCCCGCCGGCCGCTGCTGGCTAACCATCCTGCGCCAGCTACCGCCCCCTACCCTCGGTTTGAACAGGAGTCCTTATGAACGCCCGTCTGCGCCTGTTCGTGCCACTCATGCTCAGTCTGGGGCTCGGTGCCCTGCTCTGGCTCGGTCTTGGCAACAACCCCTACAGCCAGGATGAGGCCGTCGCAGGGCGCACTCTGCCCGCCTGGCAGAGTGACGATCTGTTTGGCGGCGCCCCCATCCACACCGCGGCGCTCAAGGGGGAGCCCTTCGTGCTCAACGTCTGGGCCAGCTGGTGCCCCAACTGCCGCGCCGAGCATCCGCTGCTGGGTGAGCTGGCCAGCGCCGTACCCCTCTATGGCCTCAACTACCGGGACAAGGGGGATGCCGCCCGCGCCTGGCTCACCGAGGCGGGCAACCCCTATCGCGCCGTGCTGGCCGACCCTGAAGGGAAACTGGCGCTGGAGCTCGGCGTCTACGGCACGCCGGAGACCTATCTCTTCGCCGGCGACGGCACCCTGCTGACCCGCCATACCGGCCTGCTCACCCGGGAGGTCTGGCAACGCCAGTTTGCCCCCCTGCTGGCAAAGGCCCGCAGCAACACCGCTAGCCAGCCCGAAGTGGAAAGAGAAGCGGAGAGAGAAGTAGAGAGACAAGTGCAGGAGAGCAAGCCATGAGCCGTCTCTGCTACGCCCTGATCGCACCACTCTTGCTGGCCTTGAGCCTCGGGGCCCTTGCCAGCGGGGTCGACACCTATGAGTTTCGCCACCCCGAGCAGCAGACCCGCGCTCAGGAGCTGGCCCGCGCCCTACGCTGCCCCCAGTGTCAGAACCAGAACCTGGTGGAGTCCAACTCCCCCATCGCCCGGGATCTGCGGCTCGAGGTCTACCGCTGGGTGTACGAGGGACAGTCTGATGAGCAGGTGATCGCCCGCATGACGGAGCGCTTCGGCGATTTCGTGCGCTACGATCCCCCCTTCAAGCGCAGCACGGCGCTGCTGTGGGGCGGCCCCGCCCTCTTGCTGTTGCTGGCGCTCCATCGCCTGCGCAGGAGCCTGCATCGCCGGCAACCGGCGCGGGTGCCGCTTATCGGCGACAGAGCCGAGGGGGCGCTCGCTCACGACCCCAGGGCCGAGCTGAACCGGCTGATCATGGCCGAGCAGCAGGCGGGGCTTGCCCCCCACAGCCGCCTCTACCGGGAGCTGGAGCTGGCCCACCTCGCCAACGCCACCCCAACCGCCGAGCAGGCCCTGCGCGAGCGGCTGGTAAGAGATAGCACCGCCCGTCCGCAGCTCTGGCTGCGCTCCTGGATACTGCTTGGGACCCTGCTGCTGGCGCTGATGGCCAGCATTTATGCCGGCACCGGCCGCTATCAGGCGTGGCAGGCTTATCAATCGCGCCCCGATCCGCTGGCGGGATTGAGCCCGCGGGATCTGCAGGACAAGGAGCTCGGCGCCCTGCACCAGCGCCTGCAAGCCAACCCTGCCGATCTCGACGGCTGGGCGGCGCTCGGTCAGCTCTATCTCTATCGGGACGAGTACGACAACGCCTTGCTCGCCTACCAGCGCCTCGCCCTGCAAGAAGGGGGTGCCAGCGCCGCGACCCAGGCCGCACAGGCTACCGTGCGCTACTACCAGGCGGGCCAGCAGCTCACCCCGGAGGCGCTGAGCCTACTCGATAGTGCGCTCAAGCAGGACAAGGGCGAGGTGAGCGCCCTGATGCTGCTCGCCTCCGATCACTTCCTGCACGGCCGCTACTCCCAGGCCATCGCCCTCTGGCAGCAGTTGCTGGACGAGGAACGCCCCCGCATCAATCGGGCCGCACTGATCCAGGCCATTCAGACCGCAAGGATGATGGGAGGATGAAGCGGGGCAAAACGGCGATAATGCAGCGGGCCATCTTCCCTGCCGGGCGCCGTTTTTATCGCCATGGTCGCCATTAACGACCCCTTCATCATCCCAAGGCGCCGAAAGGTGCAAAAAGAGTCGTCATCCCGCCCCTCGCCAGCATATAGTGCGCCCCCGTGGTGGCGTGTCTGGCATGGCCTGACAGGCCTCTATGACTCCCTTTATCGGGCCTAATAGCCCCGATGCGGGGGATTTCAAGGTGCGCTGGCCCATAAAATGGAAATATCCGGCCACCAGACGTTGTGAAGCGTCAATTACCGTCATATAACTTAGCCAAATGTCCCTGTGAGTCGTAGTAGAGTCAAATCATGAACCTTCGTCCTTTTCTTCTCTTGCTGCTCGGCGCCTTCCTCCTTCCCGCCAGCATGGAAAGCGCCCATGCCAACCCGTTTTCTGCGACCTCTTCTTCCACCAACAGCCTGCTCGAACCCCGCAGCAACCTGCCGCTGAGATCCGATGCCTACGTGGTCGTCAACCCGAAAACCGGCGAGACACTGGCAGAGCGCAACGCCAACCGGGTGATGTCCATCGCCTCCATCACCAAGCTGATGACAGCGCTGGTGGTACTGGATGGCAATCAGCGCCTCAACGAGACCCTCACCGTCACCATGGATGACGTGGACAGACTCAAGGGCACCGGGTCGCGCCTCGCGGTGGGCTCGCGTCTGAGTCGCGCCGACATGCTGCACATCGCCCTGATGTCCTCTGAAAACCGCGCAGCCTCCGCCTTGGGACGGCACTACCCGGGTGGCCGCAAAGCCTTTATCGAGGCAATGAACGCCAAGGCCCGCATGCTCGGCATGTGGAGCACTCATTTCGCCGACAGCACCGGGCTCAACCCCCGCAACGTCTCCACCGCACACGATCTCGCCAAACTGGCTGCTGCCGCATCCACCTACCCGCTGATCCGCCAGTACACCGCCTCCGAGCAGCGTCTGGTACGCAACGGCAAGCGCCAGCTGCACTACCTCAACTCCAACCGCCTGGTACGGGAAGGAAGCTGGCCCATTCTGGTCTCCAAGACCGGTTATATCCGCGAGGCGGGGCGCTGCCTGGTGATGGGAACCCGGGTCAACAACGAGCCCGTGGTCATGGTGCTGCTTCACGCCAACACCACGGATGAACGGGTCGCCGATGCCAAAAAGATCAAGAGCTGGCTGGAAACCTCGGGCCGCATGACCCTGACGGCGCAGTCCACTCCCCAGCCCAGGCTCTTCAGCAGCCAGTAACGGCTACGAGAACAAGGGCCCCCGAACCGGCAGGTGCGGGGGCCTTTTTCATGAGTGGCAATCACCCCCTATTGCCTCTTTCTGCTCCCCCGGTGATCCCGACCGTATGGTGCTTCGTTAAGGAGGCAGAGAGAAACCAAGGGCATCAACAGGGCCGCCACATGCACCTCAAACCCCATCTACCCGAGAAGATCTGTCCCGTCTGCCAACGTCCTTTTGCCTGGCGGCGCAAGTGGGCCCGCTGCTGGCAGGAAGTGCGCTATTGCAGCGAACGCTGCCGTCGTCGGAAGGAGCACCCCTGATGGAGCTGCGCCTCATTCTCGGGGATCAACTGAACGCAGGTCACAGCTGGTTTCACACGCAGGATCCCGCTGTCTGCTACCTGATGGCGGAGCTGCGCCAGGAGACGGACTACTGCCGCCACCATCGCCAGAAGGTGCTCGCCTTCTTTGCCGCCATGCGCGCCTTCGCCGCCGCCCTCACCAAGGCGGGCCACCGGGTCTGCTACCTGACTCTCGATGAGAGCGCCCCCTGGCCCGATTTGCCGAGCTTGCTGGCGGCCCAGCTAGAAGCGCATCAGGCCGATCGCTTCGCCTGGCAGAGCCCGGACGAGTGGCGCCTTGCAAGCCAGCTGACCCAGTGGGCCTCAGGCCTTGCCATCCCGACCGCTGAGGTGGACAGCGAACATTTTCTCACCCCCCGCGATGGCTGGCGACGCTACCCTCACAGCCGGATGGAGTTCTTCTACCGCGCCCTGCGAAAGCAGTACCGGGTGTTGCTCGATGAGCGCGGCCAACCCCTTGGGGGGCGCTGGAACTTCGATGCCGAGAATCGCGCCAAATTGCCGGCGAGCCAACCCATCCCGGCGCCCCTCACCTTTGCCAACGAGGTGAGCGACATCGATGCCATGCTGACCCGCCACGGCGTCGCCACCATTGGCAGTGCCGATGCCGACGCCCTGCCCTGGCCCGTCACCCGGCGCCAGAGCCGCGCACTGCTTGAACACTTCCTTGCACACTGCCTGCCCCACTTCGGCCGCTATCAGGACGCCCTGAGCGAGCGGGGCTGGAGCCTGTTCCACAGCCGCTTGTCGTTTTCCATGAACAGCAAGATGCTCCATCCCCTCGAGGTGATCCGCGCAGCGCAAGCTCACTGGCAGGCCAATCAGGCCACCATTTCCCTGGCGCAGGTGGAGGGGTTCATCCGCCAGATCCTCGGCTGGCGCGAGTTTGTCCGCGCCCTCTACTGGGAAAAGATGCCCGAGTATCGGCGCACCAACTTTCTCGGGGCCGAGCGACCCCTGCCCGGTTTTTTCTGGAATGGAGAAACCAGCATGGCCTGCGTGCGTCACGCCATTCGACAGTCTCTGGAGCACGGCTACGCCCACCATATCCAGCGGCTGATGGTGACCGGCAACTTCGCCCTGCTGGCGGGGATCCACCCTGACGAGGTGGATACCTGGTATCTGGGCATCTATGTGGACGCCATCGAGTGGGTGGAGCTGCCCAACACCCGCGGCATGAGCCAGTTTGCCGATGGCGGCCTGATGGGCAGCAAGCCCTACGCCAGCAGCGGCGCCTATCTCGAGCGGATGGGCCACTACTGCAAGGGGTGTCACTATCAGGTGAAGGCACGCAGCGGGCCGGACAGCTGCCCCTTCAACAGCCTCTATTGGCACTTTATCTGGCGCAACCGAGACAAACTTGGCAATAACCCTCGCCTCGCCCTGCCTTATGCCAACTGGGATGGCCAAACCACAGAACAGCAGCAAGCCATCCTGACGACGGCAGAGCATCATCTGCTCCACCTGGAGCGGCTCTGAATCGACCGGATTTCATGCCAGAAAGTGAGCAAATGACAACATTGAGAGCCAGTTAACAAAATGTGAATAGCGATAACCACCAATGACATCGACACCAGTTGAATATCCTGTGGCGGCTGATTAAGGTGGAGGCCCCAGTCAAGGAGAGACAAGATGGACATAGTGGTACTCGGTGGTGGCGTGGTCGGTGTGACCAGCGCCTGGTATCTGGCCAAGGCCGGTCACAAAGTGACCCTGCTGGAGCGGCGTGACGGGGTGGCCCTTGAAACCAGCCATGCCAACGCGGGTCAGATCTCCCCGGGTTATGCTTCCCCCTGGGCTGCCCCCGGCATTCCCCTCAAGGCCGCCAAATGGCTGCTGCAAAAGCACGCCCCCTTCACGGTGCGGCCCACCTCGGACCCCTTCCAGCTGCGCTGGATGCTGAAGATGTTCGCCAACTGCACGCCGGCGGCCTATGCGGTCAACAAGGGGCGCATGGTACGGCTGGCCGAATACAGCCGCGACTGCATGAAGCAGTTGCGGGGCGAGCTGGCGCTCGACTACGAAGGGCGCCAGCTCGGCACCCTGCAACTGTTTCGCAGTCAGGCCCAGCTCGATGCCAGCCAGCGCGATATCGCCGTGCTCGAGGAGTACGGCGTCCCCTATCAGTCTCTGAATGCCGACGGCTGCGAGGAGGTCGAGCCCGCCCTGGCAAGGGTGCGTGGCAAGGTGGTGGGGGGCCTGCGCCTGCCGGGAGATGAAACCGGTGACTGTTTCCGCTTCACCCAGGCCCTGGCGGACGAGGCCCGCAAGCTCGGGGTGAGCTTCGTCTTCAACTGCGCCATCGACGAGGTCGAGATCGCGAAGGGACGCGCCGTGGCGGTCCGTGCCGGCGAGCAGCGCTTCCAGGCCGACGCCATCGTCTGTGCCCTCGGCAGTTATGGCACCGGCTTCCTGCGCCCCCTCGGAATTGAGCTCCCCGTCTACCCGGTCAAGGGGTACTCCCTCACCCTGCCGATGACGGATGCCGAGGGCGCGCCGCGCAGCACTGTGCTGGACGAGACCTACAAGGTCGCCATCACCCGCTTCGACGAACGGATCCGGGTGGGCGGCATGGCCGAACTCTCGGGCTTCAACCTGGCGCTCAACCCCAGACGCCACGATACCCTGGCCATGGTGGTGAGGGATCTCTTCCCCCAGGGGGGGGATCTGGAGCAGGCCACCTTCTGGACCGGGCTGCGCCCCATGACGCCGGACGGCACGCCCCTGGTGGGCCCAAGCCCCATCCCCGGGCTCTGGCTCAATACCGGCCACGGTACCCTGGGCTGGACCATGGCGGCAGGATCGGGCCAGTTGCTCAGCGATCTCATCTCGGGCAATACCCCGGATATCAGCGACGAAGGGCTCACCCTGGCCCGCTACGGCTAGGCGTTGGCACCGTCTGTGCAAGTCTGCGAAAAAAGAGGGCGTGCCTGGCACGCCCTCTTTTTTCTTGCCCCCCTGGCTACGACGACACCGGGGTCGCCTCCTCGCTCGTCAGTCCGGGTTTCAGGGCCAGGGTGAAGAGCGCCGCCACCATGTCGGACTGAGTGATGATGCCCACCAGCTGCTCCCCCTCCACCACCGGCATGTGGTGCAGCCCCCCGTCGGAGAAGGCCTCCACCAGATCGTAGAGAGGCTGGTAGCGCCGCGCCGTCTGCACCTCCCGGGTCATCAGATCCGCCACCTGCAGGTGCTCAAGGGTCTCCTTCGCCCTCGGCTGGTGACCCGCCCGGTCGATCATCAGGTCGTGCAGGGTGATGATGCCGACCAGCCTCTCCCCCTCATCCACCACCGGCAGCGCCTTGATCTGGTGGTGGGAGAGCAGATGCCACGCTTCCATGGCGAGCGCCTGTGGCGTCGTCACGACGAGATCCCGCGACATCACATCCTGGCAACGCACCGTCCCCACTCGCCCCCGCAGGGCGTGCAACTGGGCCTCCTGCAGCAGCTCCTGCAGATCCTGGCGGCTGATGTCCAGCAGTTCCCCGTGTTTTTGCAGGGCAAAGTCGATGTCCTGGGTGGCGAGTCGGGCACTCGGCTGGGGATCCGCCGTCTGGTGGCGATTGGGCGCCGCCTTGCCGCCATGGGGATAACGACGCCCCAGAGCGCGGTTGTAGAGGAGCCCCAGACTCAGCAGCAACAGGGAGTTGAGCAGCACCGGCAGCAGCACGTAGCCGACCCCGAGCGCCCGGATCCCCTCGCCGCCGATGACGGCGGTCAGGGCCACGGCGCCGCCGGGCGGGTGCAGGCTGCGGGTGAGGAACATGGCGGCGATGGCCAGCATCACCGCCAGGGCCGAAGCGATAGCCATGTCCGGCAACAGGCTCGCACTCAATACCCCCATCAGGGCCGATACCCCGTTGCCCACAAGGATGGACCAGGGCTGGGCCAGGGGGCTGGCCGGGGCGGCAAACAGCAGCACGGCGGAGGCCCCCATGGGGGCGATGAGCCAGTGCACCTCGAGCCCCAGCCCCCAGCGGCACAGCAAGGCGGTGCCGAACAAGCCGACGAAGGCGCCAAGGGCGCCGTAACAACTCTCTTTGACGCTGGTATTGGTCGATACCGGCAAAAAATCCCTGAACTGCATGGTGCTCCCGCTGGCGATAACATTTATTTCAAATGCGCAATTCTAGCCACTTTCCCCCGTCCCGCACCAGCACCCGCTCCGCCATGGCCATCATCCGCACGCTTTTTCCCTTCTTAACATTGTCTTAAGAGTCCGCTGGCACCCTTTACGCCATCCCAACACTGGAGCCCAACGGTATGACTCACCTCAACGATGCCCTGCGCCGCTTCGACGGCCAACGCCGGGTCTGGACGGCGGGACTGGAGCGAACCCTGCTCGGCTGGCTTGCCAGTCGCAGCGCATTGCCGCCCTCTTCGCAGGCCCCCCGCCGGATCCTGGTCATTCGCAGCACCAACCGCATCGGCAACAACCTCTTCCTGCTGCCCTTCCTGCACCAGCTTCATCGCGCCCATCCCCACGCCGAGCTGGAGCTGGTGTGCAGCCCCACCACCCTGCTCCCCTTCCTGGCCGATCTGCCCCTGCGGCACATTCATCAGATCCGGTTGCAGGGCAGACACCTGCCGGGCGCCCTCTCGGCACTCTCGCGTCTGCGCCGCCAGCACTACGACAGGGTCTACGTCCCCTTCGCCTCCAGTACGGATCACTTCATCGCCGCCTGGGTACAGGCCCGTGAGAAATGCGGCTTCGACGATGGTCATGGGGATCTCATCTTCCCGCGTCCGCAGGCTGCGGACAGTGAGTGCCACTACGCCCACCAGCCCCTGCAACTGCTCGGCATACCGGGCAATCCGGCCGAACCCATCCCCCTTGGCAGCCTGTTGCAGGGGCCAAGCCCGACCTTGAGTGCGCTGCGACGAGCCCATCCTGGCCGTCCCCTGATCGGCTTTTTCACCGGCGCCCGCAAGGGCAAGGGGCTCTCCCTGCCCCAGTGGCAGCGGTTGCTTGGGGATCTGCGCCGTCACAGCCCGGATGCCCTGCTGGTCCAGCTCGCGGATCCCGCCGCCCCCGAGCACCTGCTCGGGGACGTGCACGTTTCCCTTGGCAACATGGGGGAGCTGGCCCGCTTCACGGGCGGCCTCTCCCTCTTCGTCAGCGCCGACACCGGTCCCCTGCACCTGGCTGCCGCCAGCGGTGTGCCCTGTCTTGGCCTCTTTACCCAGACCGACCCCGCCCGCTACGGGTGCCTGGGCGCCCAGCACCTCAATCTGGTGATCGAGGATCGCAATGCCATTCCCCTCGACCACCAGTGGCTGGCCGAGGCGCTCACAAGCGCCCCTCACCCGGTGACGATGTCGGTTTCCCCCACCCGCTACCTGCCCGCCCCCCGGCCCGCCCTGATCCCCCTCTAGGGAGCGGCCATGCAAAAAAAGAGGGAAGGCTGTCGCCTTCCCTCTCTCGTCATGGTGACACTCACCGGGCGCTCGTCCGGGTGAATGGAAGCCCTCAGGCCAGCTCGGCGCGCAGCGCCCGGGTCGCATCGACCATCACCTTCAGGGCAGCGGTGGTCTCTTCCCAGCCGCGGGTCTTGAGGCCGCAGTCCGGGTTCACCCAGAGCCGGTCCGCCGGGATTTGTTGCGCAGCCTTGCGGATGAGGTCTTCAATCCAGCCCTGGCTCGGTACGTTCGGCGAGTGGATGTCGTAGACGCCCGGGCCGATCTCGTTGGGGTAGTTGAAACGCTCGAACGCTTCGAGCAACTGCATCTGGCTGCGGCTCGTCTCGATGGTGATCACATCCGCGTCCAGCGCAGCCACCGCCTCGATGATGAGGTTGAAGTCGCTGTAACACATGTGGGTGTGGATCTGGGTGCTGTCCACCACCGGGCTTGCGCTCAGGCGGAAGGCGCGCACCGCCCAGTCGAGATAGGCCTGGTGATCCTGCTTGCGCAGGGGCAGCCCTTCGCGGATCGCCGGCTCGTCGATCTGGATGACCTTGATGCCGGCGGCTTCCAGGTCAGCCACCTCGTCGCGAATGGCCAGGCCAATCTGCAGGGCGGACTGCTCGCGGCTCACGTCTTCCCGCGGGAAGGACCAGCAGAGAATGGTCACGGGGCCGGTCAGCATGCCCTTCACCGGCTTGTCGGTCAGGCTCTGGGCAAACTTCGTCCACTCAAGGGTCATGGGGGTCGGACGGTCGATGTCACGGGTGATCACCGGCGGCTTGACGCAGCGGGAGCCATAGCTCTGTACCCAGCCAAAGCGGGTGATGGCAAAGCCGTCCAGCAGCTCCCCGAAATACTCCACCATGTCGTTGCGCTCCGCTTCACCGTGCACCAGCACGTCGAGCCCGATGGCCTCCTGGCGCTCGATGGCGTCCTTGATCTGGGCCTGGATGCCCGCCTCGTAGGCCTGGTCATCGATGCGCCCGGCACGCCAATCCTGGCGCAGCACCCGGATTTCAGAGGTCTGCGGGAAGGAGCCGATGGTGGTGGTGGGCAGGAGCGGCAGCTTCAGATCCGAGCGCTGCGCGTCGGCACGCACCGGGTAGGCGCTCTGGCGATCGAAGTCACTGTTGGTCAGGCTGGCGAGTCGTGACTGCACCGCTTTCTTGTGAACCCGGCTGTCGGACTCCCGATCCACGATGGGCTGGCTGTAAGCCTCGATCTTGTCCAGGGGGCCACCGTCCAGGTAGTCGGACAGCAGCCCCAGCTCATAGCACTTTTGCAGGGCGAAGGCGAACCAGCTGCGGGTCTGGGGATCCAGCTCGTGCTCCAGGGTCAAATCCACCGGGCTGTGCAGCAAGGAGCAGGAGGAGGCCACCCAGAGGCGCTCGCCAAGCTTTTCTTTCAAGGCCTTGAGGGTCGGCGCCAGCTTGGCCAGGTTGGCACGCCAGACGTTGCGGCCGTTGATGACACCCGCCGAGAGTACCCACTGGGCCGGCAGGTGCGGGACCAGGGTCTCGAGCTGCTCGGGGGCAGCCACCAGATCCAGGTGCAGGCCGTCCACCTTCAGACTGGTGATGATGTCCCGCTGATGGGCCACGGACCCGAAGTAGGTGGTGAGCAGCAGCTTGCAGGGGCCGCTCAGGCGCTCATACGCCTTGAGGTAGGCCAGGCGCCACTCATCCGGCAGGTCCAGCGCCAGAGCCGGCTCGTCGATTTGCACCCACTCCACCCCCTGGGCCGCCAGTTTGGCCAGGATCTCCTGGTAGACGATCAGCAGGCGATCCAGCAGTTCGAGGCGGGAGAAGCCGCTCTCTTTCTCCTTGCCAAGCCACAGGTAGGAGACGGGGCCCAGCAACACCGCCTTGACCGGCAGCCCAAGGGCCTTGGCCTCTTCCACCTCGTCAAAGAGCTGGCTCCAGCCCAGCTTGAAGCGCTGGTCACGGTAAAATTCCGGCACCAGGTAGTGGTAGTTGGTGTTGAACCATTTGGTCATCTCGGCAGCGGCCGCCGCCGGGCCGGTCGGCGCACGGCCACGGGCCACCCGGAACAGGGTGTCGAGGTCGGTGTCGCCGTGGCGGTGACGGGCAGGCACGGCGTCTACCAGCAGGCTGGTACCCAGCACCTGATCGTACCAGGCAAAATCCCCCACCGGCAGCAGGTTGACCCCGGCGGTACGCTGGGCCTGCCAGTGGCGCTCACGCAGGCTCTTGCCCACGGCGACCAGCTCGGCCTGGGTGGTTTCGCCACGCCAGTAGGATTCGAGGGCAAATTTCAGTTCGCGCTTGGCGCCGATACGGGGAAAGCCCAGGGTGTGTGCGAAGGTCATAGGTTCCATTCCTTATGCTCGTTTATCTGATGAGGATCTGGATTGTTTGGCCATCCAGATGTTTACACATCCAAAATGACAAGATAAGGTGGCCTTGGCTATTGAATCCTCTTCAACTGGCTCTCAAGAATTTCTCAACTGACGCACAAAGGAGCAGTGCCATGGTCGCGCCCACCCCATCCAGCCCCCCTCAGAGCAGCAATCTGGGCATCGATCTCAAACACCTGAAGACCATCAGCGCCCTGGCCGAGCAAGGGTCCCTGGCCGGGGCCGCGCTCAGCCTCAACCTCACCCAGTCCGCCCTCTCCCACCAGCTCAAGGAGCTGGAGACCCGCCTCAATCTGGAGCTGTTTCTTCGAAAAAGCCGCCCTCTGGTGCTGACGGCGGCAGGCCAGCATCTGCTGGCCCTGGCCCGTCAGGTGCTGCCCGCCCTGGCCCAGACCGAGCGTCAGCTGGTCGCCCTGCACAGCGGCGAGGCGGGCAGGCTGCATCTGGCCCTCGATTGCCACAGCTGCATCCAGTGGCTGCTCCCGCTGTTGCCGGACTTTCGCCGCCAGTGGCCCGGCGTGGATCTGGAGGTGGAGTCGGTGCCGGGTTTCGATGCCATCAGTGCCCTGCTTGGCGGCCAGCTCGACCTGCTGCTCACCTCGGATGTGCAGGCCCGCGGAGATCTTCATTTCGAGCCGCTGTTCGCCTTCGATCTCACCCTGGTGATGGCACCGGATCACCCCCTCTGCCAGCAGCGGCGCATCGCACCAGACGATCTGCGACCGGAGGTGCTGCTGGTCTACCCGGTGGAGCGGGCGCGCATGGACGTGTTCAGCCGTTTCCTGCAACCGGCCGGGGTGGAGCCCGCCCGTTGCAAACCGGTGGACAACACCTCGGTCATGCTGCAGATGGCCGCCGCCGGGCTCGGGCTCGCCGCCCTGCCCCGCTGGGCCAGCGAGGAGTTCGTGCGCCAGGGCCTGCTTGAGGCGCGCCCTCTCGGGGAGGGCATTCGCCGCCACATGTATGGCGCCGTGCGCGCCGCCGACAAAGATCAGGCCTGCCTGCAGAGCCTGTTCGAGCGCATCCGCACCCGGATGGCGGCCCAGTAAGCCGGACACAAAAAAGCCGCCAGGATCCGGCGGCTTTCATCACGGGTTGCCCGCGCAGACGAAGAGTCGGGTATCAGCACTCATCACCCCTCGCCCCACCCAGCCTTCGCGGGCAGTTGCCACACAGTTCCCCATCCCGGCGCTTGTAGTGCAGGCAGCAGCGCTGGCGCACATAGCCCGGGAAGGCCTCGTCCCGGGGCAGGCCCGCCTCGCGCCAACCCGTCAGATGTGCCGACGGCAGGCCACAGGATTCAAGCCAGAGGGGGGCATGGGCCCTCACCTCCTCCCGACTCACTTCCCCGAAGAAATCGGGCACCCGCACCAGGGCCGCCAGCAGATCGTCCGCCAGGAGCGGGCGCACGAAACCGGGGCGCAGCCGCTGCGCCGTCCCAAGGAGGGTGAACAGCCCCTGCCAGTGCGCCTGGAGTCGCTCCCCGGCCGTCTTGATCAACACGCCGACCTCCCCTCTGATCATGGGCTCGGCCGGCAGGGTAAAGCCCGACACCACGCCGGCCTCATGCCCCTGTCCCAGCCTGTCGAGGGCAGGCACGGCCTGATGGCGGTAGACGGCCACCATGGCGAGATAGATGGATTGCCAGCAGAGCATGCCCCAGCTGCGGGTGAGCCAGTAGGCGGGCCCCGCCTCCGGGTGTGCCTGCTGCCAGTGCGCATGGAGGGCTGCGGCCACCTCGGTCGACGTCGCCCCGGTGGCATCCGTCAGTGGCGTGCACACGTCACCGGCCGCCACCAGGTTCCCCTTGAGGGACGGGATCAGGCTGGCCGCCGCCGCGAACAGGGCTTGGTGATCCGAGACGAGGGCGCGTTCCGCGTCCGCTTTTTCCCGGCCAAGGCCGTGCTCCCGACCAAGGCCGCGCGGCACACCGCGCGCCCTCTCCTCGCCCATTCGTTGAAAGGGCCCCGGGCGCGTGCCGGGGCGCAAGGTCAGAATGCGTATTTGAGTCGCGCCTCCACGCTTCGTTCGGCCCCGAACCAGCAGTTGTTCTGGTCGTAGCAGGAGTAGTAGGTCTTGTTGAACAGGTTACTGGCGCCAAGTGATACACCTACCCCCTTCAGGCTTGCGCTGAGGGCAGCGAGATCGTAGGAGGCGGACATGTCCATCAGGAGGTAGTCCGGTACCTTGTCGGTGTTGGCTGCATCCATCTCGGCCTCCCCCACGTAGCGCAGGCCGGCGCCCACTCGCATTCCCTCGAGGTTGCCACCCGGGTAGTAGTTGCTCCACAACGACGCCATCTGTCTGGGGACCCAGACCGGCGTCTTGCCCTGCAGCGTAGTGGTGTCACGCGTGATCTCCATGTCCATCAGGGTGTAGTTGAGGGCCAGATCCAGCTGGCTGGTGAGATCGGCTCTCCCCTCAAGCTCGATGCCCCTGGAGACCGTCTCCCCGGTCTGCAGCTTGGGCCCGTAGACATTGTCCGGATCCGTCACCAGGGCGTTCTTCTTGGTGATGTGGAACGCCGACAGCGTCGCCGTCTTGCTCATGTCGTCGGAGAGGAACTTGACGCCCCCTTCCCACTGATGACCGGTCGCCGGTTTGAACGCCTGACCCTGCTTGTCCGCCCCCGGCACCGGCTCGAAACTCTCGGCATAGCTCGCATAGGGGGAGAAGCCGCCATCCAGCTCATAGAGGGCGCCGACGCGGAAGGAGAGGTTGTCCTGATCGATGTGGGCCAGGGACTGGCTGTCCGCCCCCTGATAGAGGGTCCGGCTGTCGGTGTCCATCCGGTAGCGGTCGTAGCGGGCGCCGCCGATGGCCACCAGTCGATCGAGGCGCACCTGATCCTGCAGATAGACGCCGGTCTGGGACTGGCGGATCACCTTTTTATCCTGGTAGTTGAAAGTGAGTGCCTCTGGGACTATCTGGCTATGGTTCGGGTTGAAAATGTCGATGCTGGGCGCCGAGTAGTCGAGGGTATCCCGGTAGAGGATATGGGCATCCAGGTACTGGTAGTCGACCCCGAGCAGCAGGTTGTGCTGGGCAGAGCCCGTCTGCACCTTGCCCGCCAGCTGGTTGTCGATGACAACGCCGCGAGAGTCTTCATCGGTGAGGTAGGCGTTGCGGGCCAGGGTGCGGTTGTCCGCCGCCAGGGCCGCGTTGTAGGTGTTGCGCTGATAGGCAGACGCATCCATATAGCGGGCATTTTGCAGCACCTGCCAGCGCTCGTTAAAGTCGTGGCTCAGCTTGTAGCCCAGCAGGGTCACATCCCGGTTGTACTCGTTCCAGTTCTCGTCACCAAGGAAGGTGTCGCTGCCAAGCTGCCCCAGGGGGTTGGACTTGGCCGAGCCGCTGGCGGGCACAGTGGTGTAGATGCCGGCCTCGGGATCCTTCTGGTAGTAAAGGTTGAGGTTCAGCAGGGTGCGCTCGCCGAGCTGCCAGTCCAGGGACGGTGCAAAGACATAGCGCTCCTCCTTCGAGGTCACCGCCTGGCCATCCTTCTCCCGGGCCAGTCCCACCAGCCGATAGGCGAGCTGCTCGTTGATGGCACCGGTGCTGTCGAGGGTCATCTCCTTGAGGGTGCCCGTGCCGGTCGCCACGCTCACGTTGTGCTTGCTCTCCCGCTGGGGGCGCTTGGCGATGAGGTTGACCATGCCGCCGGGGGGCATGCTGCCATAGAGCACCGATGTCGGCCCCTTGAACACCTCCAGCTGCTCGATGGCCACCGGATCTATCTGGGGTTGCAGGTTCCAGTCGTTGTACTGGAGCAGCAGGCCGTCATAGAAGTTCTGGTAGTTGTCAAAGCCACGGATGTTGAACAGATCCAGCCGGTTGACCGCCCCGCCCCTCAGCTCGGTGTTGACGCCGGGCACGTAGCGCAGCGCCTCGCTCACCGAACTGACACCGCGCAGCGACAGGGTCTCCCCATCCACCACCGAGATGGCCTGGGGCGTCTCGATGGGGTCGAGCCGGGTCTTGGTCGCGGTGTTGCGATAGGTCTGGCCGAGCACGGTCAGGGTCTCGTCGGCGGTGGCCGTATCCTGGCTGTCGGGCGCGGCGGCCTGTACAAAGCCTGCAAGCAGGGTGGAGATGGTCACGGCGACCAGGGTCAAAGGGGGGTGAACAAGCTGCATCTGATCCTCGATTACTTACTGCATGTGAATAGTAACAAATATCATTTGCATTTTATTGTTCTATTTTGCCCCGATATTAACAATTTGGGGCATGTTGGCGGGGAAGCGGGGAAAGCGAGGGTGGCAGGCACGCCATCTCCTATCGGAGGCAACATGGCAACGTCGTCGAGGCTCTCAGGGAGGCCCATCATGGCCGCCTGATGAAGGTCACCGCCTTCACTTGCACAGCAATTTAGCAAGTAACCATCACATATTCAGAACATGGCAGCATTTTTACCCCCATATTCACACTCATCGGACAAGTATGGTCGCGTTCTCCCTCCCCTTGTTGATCCTGGTCAATCGCTATTGATAAATGAGGCGATAGCATGCCCACCCTTTTATCAGCCCTGATTGAGACAATACCAAGCCATCAGCACACGCCTATGCATGAGACCGCCTACCAAAACCTGCACTGCGATACCCAGCTCAACGTCACCTTCGGAGTCATCGTTCTGACCCTGCTCATCGCCCTGATGGCCGTCAGTGTCAGCATCAAAACCTCTGCCGAGCGCAAGTATCACAAGGTGGCGGCCATGTTCGTGCACAACATGGCGACCCAGTCCATCGAGCCACAGTTCAAGTCACTGGAGCATGTCCTCAACGAAACGGGCAGTGTCATCGATGAATCAGGCCTGGATGCCTTCCTCAATGAGGGCAACACGCCCCTTGGCCTCTCCCTGATGCAAACGTTGGCGCTCACCCCCTATGTGAAGAGCATCCTGCTCGCCGATCCGCAGGGGCGGTTCAACTCCGTCCCCCATCTGCCCGTCGAGGAGCACGTTGATGCCAGGGAGCGCCCCTGGTTTCTCGCGGCCGCCGTGCGAACCCCCTTCGTGCACTACACCGACCACTACACCAGCAAGTTCGATGACAAGAGCCGCAGCGTCTCCGTCTCCCGCCCCCTGCTCGACAAGGAGGGGGTCTTCCTCGGCACCCAGGCCATGAACGTGGATCTCGAGCAGATGAGCTATCCCCTGCGCCAGCTCATGAGCCCTCTCAAGGGGGAGTTCTACCTGGTCGATCGGGCAGGCGACATCCTGCTGCACTCGGATGTGGGGAACCTGTTTCGCCATCGCGTGGACCGCCGGCTCATCGAGCAGATGACCAACGGCGCCGACCACCTCTTCGATGCAAAGCGCCAGACCCACCTCTACTACTACTCCTTCTCCAACCCGGACTGGTTCGTCATCTATGCCGTCAGCGATGCCAGGTTCAAGGAGGTGAGCAGCCGCGAGTCCTACCAGATCCAGATCACCCTGGTGGGCTGCATGCTGATCTGCCTGCTCTGCTGGTGGTCCTTGCGTCATGTGCTCAGCAAGATGATCTTCGAGATCATCGCCCTGATGCGCGCCGGACGCATCCACGCGGGCAAACCGGGGGATCAGTTGCGCCAGGAGATCCAGAACGGCCATCGCCAGATGCAGGAAGCCGTGGAGGCGTCCAACACGGATGCCCTCACGGGCCTGTTCAATCGCCGCTGCTTTGACAAGGCACTCGACGACCAGCTGATCGCCGGCCGCCCTTTCTGCCTGGGGTTGATCGATCTGGACAACTTCAAATCCATCAATGACACCCACGGCCACCCGGTCGGTGACGACGTCCTGCGGGCGGTGGCCCGGGAAGGGCGGCAGATTGCAGGCAAGGAGGCCACCCTCTACCGCTACGGCGGCGAGGAGCTGGCCATCATCATTCCCGGGGATGACAGCACCAGAGCACTGACGCTGCTCGAGCAGTGGCGCACCCAGGTGGCACAGCGGCCATGGCGCGAACCGGAACTGGTGGTGACCTTCTCTGCCGGGTTGGGACTGTGGCGACAGGAGTCCGCCGAGCAACTGCTGGCGCGGGTCGATCAGGCGCTCTATCAGGCCAAGGATGCCGGCAAGAATCGGGTGCACCATGCCGACTGATCCCCTGGCACAGCGTCTGCGTCTGGCCATCGTGCTCGGGCTCCTCTTGCTGGTCGGCCTCACCGCCCTCAACCTCCTGCAGGCGGCCAGCGGCCTTCGCAAGGACAACGCGCGCAGCCTGAACCATGCTAGGGCCATGATAGAGAGTGCCATCAACGACAGTCAGTCCCTGGTCGAGGCCGCCCGCCCCCTCGCCATGGGCCGCTGCCAGGATGAGCAACTGGCCCTGCGCGACCTCATCACCGCCTCCCCCTATGCGCGGGCACTCTATGTGCTGGAGGGGCAGCAACTGCGCTGTACCACCCTGCACAGACCCATCCTCACCCGGGATATTCCCCGTGGCCCGGCGGGCAACCAGACACTGATCCTCGCCAGACACAGCCCCATCACCGGGCAGACCGCCATACTCTACCGTCAGCCATCCGGCGATCGCACCCTGCTGGTGGAGCTGGACGGCTTCCACATCTTCGGCGCCTTGCAGGCCGTGATGGGAGAGGACAACCTCTTCTTCCTCCTCGGGGACCAGGCTCTCGATGGCCACGGCAGAACCCTGCCAGCAGCCCGCCTGCTGGAAGGGGGACAACGTCTGCAACAAAGCTAGCCCACCGCTCATCCCTATCGCCTGGTGGCGCTCAATGGTTACAAGGAAGTGCTGGCGTTTGCCTGGGCGTACAACCAGGAGAACCTGCTTGCCGCCCCTGTGCTGGCGCTGTTGCTGGGGCTGCTCACCTTCTATCTGAGGGGGCGCAGCGCCTCCCCCCACAGCGAGCTCGCCAGAGCCATGGCGGCCCGGGAGTTCATCCCTTATCTGCAACCCGTGATGGACAGGCAGGGGCGCCTGCGCGGTTGTGAAGTGCTGATGCGCTGGCGTCATCCCACACAAGGGATGATTGCCCCCAACCACTTCATTCCCCTCGCGGAGGAGTGCGGCTACATAGTACCCATGACCCGCCAGTTGATGGCCCAGACCCGGGATTATCTGGTCGGGGTGGCCAACAGGCTGCCCCCCGGCTTTCACGTCGCCGTCAATGTCTGCGCCCAGCACTTCAAAAACCAGGACATCGTCGCCGAGTGCCGCGACTTTCTTCGCGCCTTCCCGGGCCAGGATCTGCGTCTGGTGCTCGAGGTGACGGAGCGGGAGATGGTGGATGCGGACGAGCAGACCCGCGCCATCTTCGATGCCCTGGACGAGCTGGGCGTGCTCATCGCCATCGATGACTTTGGCACCGGCCACTCCAGCCTCTGCTATCTGCAGATGTTCCATGTGGACATCATCAAAATCGATCGCAGCTTTATCAAGGGAATGCAAGAGGAAGGCCCCTCCCGCCATATCGTCGAAAACATCCTGGATCTCGCCCATCGCATGGGGCTGGCTCTGGTCGCCGAGGGGGTGGAGACTCAGGAACAGGTCGAAATGGCACGCCATTATGGCATCGACTACCTGCAGGGCTTCTACTTCGCCAAGCCGCTGCCACCGGCCCAGTTCACTGATCTCCTGGCCAGCGCCACACGCCCGGAGCCATCGCGGCTCCATGCCGGGGTGAGCCTCCTTCCCTAACGGGGGGCAACGGGCAGCCAGTACTCCATGGTGGCGTCGGGCTGCTGGCCGTCAAAGCCGGGGGCATAGCGCTCCAGCTCGAAACCGTCCAGCCCCCGGTATGCCGACTCCGGCAGCCAGTGCAGGATGAACCAGTGCAGGCTCTCCCCCAGCTGGGCAATGGGTCCTTTGTGGGTGAGCACGGCATACTCCTGAGCCGGCACGTTGAGACTCGACAGGCCGGGGGGCGTAGGCGCCGTCGTGGCCACTCCGGCCCAGTAAGGCAGCCGCTCCCCTGCCCCCGACACATCCACCACCCCCAGCCATTCCCTCGACAGGTCCAGCGCCCCCGTCTCGCGCAGCGCTCGCCAGATGGCGGGCACCGTCTGCTGAAAATCCGGTGAGGCATCGAACAACCCCCGGATCGTGCCACTGACTCCCAGCAAGGTGAACGCCGGCAGGCTCTCTATGCGCACCTGCACCAGGTTGGGAGAGGCAGAGCGGGGGACCGCCGCCCGCACTAGGGGCGTGCGCAGCCCCAGCCGCAGGCCCCGCTTGCGATACGCCAGCGGAGAGCAGCCAAATTGCTGTTTGAAGGCGCGGCTGAAACTCACTTCCGAGCCAAACCCGTGATCCAGCGCCACATCCAGCACCCGCAGCCGGGTGGAAAGCAGCGCCTCCGCCGCCATGCTCAGCTTCAGCTCGCGCACATAGTGAGCCACCGTCTGGCCCGTCTCATGCAGGAATACCCGTTGCAACTGCCAGCGGGACCAGCAGCTCTGCCGGGCCAGCGCCTCCAGGGAGAGCGGCTGATCCAGATTGGCATGGATGTAGTCGAGCACTCGCTCGATCCGGGTGAGGTGGGCGCGCGCCTCGGGTGCCGGCTCACGGAGTGGGTGGGGAGAAGTCGGTGTCATGATGCGCTTGAGACCACGCCAGCAGAGGGCGCTCTGGCCCGGGAGGGCCACATTAAACAGGGGTGTCGCGCCGACCGCAAGGCCGGCGCACCGCCTGGCTATTCATCCCGCCCCGCTCAGGGTAGACGGCTCTGGCCATGCTCGGCAAAGTGGCTGCGAAGGGCGCTGATCACCCGCCGCACCTTCTCCGGGATCTCCCGCTGGGGGGTGATGGCATGGATCTCCATGGGAGGGGCCAAAAAGCCCGGCAGCAGCACGAGCAATCGACCGGTGGCGATATCTTCTTCTATTTCACCTTCCGGTTGCAGCGAAATCCCCTGCCCTGCCAGGGTGAACTGGCGCAGGGGCAAGACGTTGTTGCACAGCACCCTGGGCTTGGGCTTGATCTTGTGGGCCTCCCCCTTCTCGTCCAGCAGCAGTATCCCGCCCCCCAGCATGTCCGAGGCCAGCCAGTCGTGGGCCAGCAGATCCGCCGGGCTGCGCGGCGTGCCCTTGCGTGCCAGATAGGCGGGCGAGGCACACAGCAGCATCCGGGTCTGACCCAGTCTGCGCGCCACCAGGGTGGAATCTTCAAGCGTGCCGACCCGCAGCGCCACGTCGATGCGCTCCTTGATGAGATCCCGCTTCTCGTCGTCGGCAATGATCTGGATGCCCAGGCCCGGGTGCGCCTGCAGCAGCGGCGAGAGCGCCCGCGCCAGGGGCTGGCCCGCCATCCCCACCGGCGCGGTGATCCGCACTTCTCCGAGCAGGCTGTCGCGCACCTCCGAGAGGCGCAGCTCGGTGTCGTTCAGGGTCTGCTGCAACGACTGGCAACCCTGCCACACCACCTCCCCCGCCTCGGTCAGGCTGAGGCGGCGGGTGGAGCGGTGCAGCAGGGGCAGGCCGAGCTGGCTCTCCAGTTGACTGATATGCTGGCTGACGGCGGACGGGGTCATGCCGAGGGCCTTGGCGGCGCCGGTCATGCTGCCCGCCTCCACCACGGCGGCGAAGATGGCGTAGCGTCTGAGCTGATCCATTATGAAGCCCTGCTTACAAGTGAATACAATTTTAAGTGGATTATTAAATCACACTCGGGGGCGTAGGATAGCCCCATTCCCACAGTGAAGGAGAATTCCCATGAAGATTGCCCTCATCGGTGCCAGCGGTTTTGTCGGTTCAGCCATCCTCCAGGAGGCCGTCAGCCGCGGTCATCAGATCACCGCCATCGTGCGTGACGTGAGCAAGGTCGCCGCTCACCCGCAAGTCACCGCCGTGGCGGTGGACGCCCAGGACAGCCAGGCACTGGCCAAGGTGCTCAAGGGGCACGATCGGGTGATCAGTGCCTACAACCCGGGCTGGAGTGCCCCGGACATCTACGATCAGTACCTCAAGGGGGCCAGCGCTATCGTGGCCGCCGCCAACGACGCCGGGAGCTGGTTGCTGGTGGTCGGCGGTGCCGGCAGTCTGGAAATCGCCCCGGGCGTGCAGCTGGTGGATACCCCGGAGTTCCCGGCAGAGTGGAAGCAAGGGGCCCTCGCGGCCCGGGATGGTCTCACCGCCCTTCGCCGGGAAACCACCCTCGACTGGCGCTTCATCTCCCCACCGGTGTTCCTCGAACCCGGCGAGAAGCGCGGCGGTTACCGCCTTGGCACGGATCAGGTGCTGTTCAGCGGCGAGCAGCCCGCCGGGATCACGGTCGGCGATCTGGCGGACGGGGTGCTGAACGAGGCGCAAGCACCGGCTCACCTGCGCCAGCGTTTCACCCTGGGTTATTGAGGAAAGGCGCGCCAGCAACCCTTTCCATGACAGTCACACGGAGGGAGGCGGATGCCTCCCTCCGTCTTTTCTCTCCCGCGTCTATCCCGTCACGCCAATGTCGCTCTAACCCAGTACGGCCGATCGCCGCCTGAGCCGCCCGTTGCTCGTTCCATTCGCTCAAGTCCGAATTCCATTTCGAATTTTGTATATAACTAAGAATATTTTGTTGCTTCCACCTTATAACCTCGAACAGTAGCATCACCCTCAACCCAAACGGCGCCACTCAAGAAGAGTGCGCCCCGGTTTCGCAACACCCCGCACGCCGGGGCACGCAGACCCCGTTCACGGAAAGTGAGGAGATGCCCATGACCACCCCATCATTGCCGATCATCGATCTCGCCGCCCTCAAAGGCACCCCGGCTGCACGCAGCCAGATGCTGGCGCAGCTTGGCCAGGCCGCCCGCGAAGTGGGCTTTTTCTATCTGGTGGGCCACGATCTGAGCGAATCGGCGCGCCAGGAGACCCTGGCGCTCGCCGCCCGCTTCTTCGCCCTGCCACTTGAAGAAAAACTGGCGGTGCAGATGGTTCACTCCCCGCACTTTCGCGGCTACAACCAGGTGGGGGCAGAGCTCACCCGGGCACGGCCGGATCTGCGGGAGCAGTTCGATATCATGAATGAGGCCCAGGCCCTGCCTGTGGCGCATATTCGTGAACCCTGGCAGCGCCTCATCGGCCCCAATCAGTGGCCCGCCGCCCTGCCCGAGATGAAAACACGGCTGCTGGCATGGCAGGATCGACTGAGCGACATCACCCTCACCCTGCTGGATGCCTTCGCAGAGGTGCTGGGGCAGCCCGCCGGAGTATTTGATGAGAGCATTCGCGGTGCCCCCTACCAGCACATGAAGCTCATTCACTACCCCGGACAACCGGAAGGCAGCAGTGGTCAGGGGGTGGGTGCCCACAAGGATCCCGGCTACCTGACCCTGGTGATGCAGGACGATCACTCCGGGCTCGAGGTGGAGACGGCAGATGGCTGGATCCCCGCGCCCCCCCTGCCGGGCGCCCTGGTGGTCAACATCGGCGAACTGCTGGAGCTCGCGTCCGACGGCTACCTCAAGGCTACCCTGCACCGGGTGGTGAGCCCGCCTCCCGGGGTATCGCGCCTCTCCTGCGCCTTCTTCATGGCGGCAAGGCTGGATGCGACTGTGCCACTGCTTAGCCTCTCCCCCGAGCTGGCGGCACTGGCCGAAGGGCCCCAGAGCGATCCCGCCAACCCGCTCTTTTATCAGGTGGGGGAAAACGTGCTCAAGGGGAGGCTGCGCTCCCACCCGGATGTGGCGGCCCGCCACTATGCAGGCGAGCCGCAGCGCGAGCCAGCGCTAGCCTGACAACACCGCCACACCACATTAGAAAAGGGGCGCGACGGCGCCCCGGATAACACAAGCAGTCGGGCAACAGCCTGGCAATGACGGAGTACAAAAATGAAATTCAAGACCATGAGCGTGCACAGCGGCCAGCGGATCGATCCCCAGACCGGCGCCCTCACCACCCCGCTCTACCAGAGCAGCACCTTCAGCTACTTCAACGCCCAGGCGGGCAAGGAGCGCTTCGCAGGTCAAGCCCCCGGCTTCATCTACAGCCGCTTTGGCAACCCCACCACCGCCGAACTGGAGCAGAAGCTGGCAGCCCTCGAAGGTGCAGATGAGGCACTGGTGGTGGCCAGCGGCATGGCGGCGGTGAGTGCCATCATGTATGCCCTGGCCGACAGTGGTGATGAAGTGGCCTATATCGGCCCCCTCTACGGCGGCACCGATGCCTTCCTCAAGCAGACCTTCAGCCGCGCCGGCATCAAGATCACCGCCTACGAGAGCGATCAGGATCTGCTGGCCAATATCCGCCCCGCCACCAAGGTGGTACTGTTCGAAACCCTGACCAACCCCACCCTCAAGATGGTGGATCCGCGGGTGGTGGTGGAAGCGGCCCGCAAGGTGGGCGCCATCACGGTATGTGACAACACCTTCCTCACCCCCTACCTGCTGCGCCCGCTCGAGCTTGGCATCGACATCGTCATGCACAGCGGCACCAAGTATCTGGGCGGTCACGGCGACATCATCGCCGGGGTGGTGGCGGGTCGTCATGAGCTGATGAAGTCGATTCGCACCGTGGCCCTCAAGCACATCGGCTCTCCCATCGGCCCGCAGGAGGCCTACCTGCTGCAACGGGGGGTCAAGACCCTTCCCCTGCGCATGGATGCCCACCTGCACAACGCCCAGAAGGTGGCCGAGTTCCTGGATGCCCACCCAGCGGTGAAGAAGGTGATCTACCCGGGCCTTGCCAGCCATCCGGGCCACGATGCCCTCGGCGCCTTCGCCAGCGGCTTTGGAGGCATGGTGAGCATCGAGCTGGAAGGCGGGTTTGAGCGCTGCGCCACCCTGCTCGACAACCTGCAACTCTTCGTGCAGGCGGTGAGCCTCGGCGATCTCGAGAGCCTCGCCTGCCATCCGGCCAGCACCACCCACGCAGCCATGGACGAGGCGAGCCGCCTCGCTGCCGGGGTCAATGACGATCTCATTCGATTCAGCATCGGGGTGGAAGACGCCGACGATCTGATTGCCGATCTGGCCGCCGCCCTGGCCCTCCTCTGATATCCAGTAGCGATCCGGGCGAGTGACGCAATAAAAAAAGGGAAGGCAATGCCTTCCCTTTCTCTTTTCTGCCCGGCGCCCTCATCAGGCGTCGTGGTAATCCTGGCAGGCGCTCAGGGTGTTCTCCATCAGGCTGGCGACCGTCATGGGGCCCACGCCCCCCGGTACCGGCGTGATGAAGGCGGCGTGATTACGCGCGGTCTCATACTCCACATCTCCCACCAGGGAGCCGTCCGCAAGGCGGTTGATGCCCACGTCGATCACCAGGGCACCGGGTTTGACCCACTCCCCCGGAATGAAGTTGGGCTTGCCCACCGCCACGACCAGCAAGTCGGCCCGGCGCACCTGGGTCTCCAGATCCTGGGTGAAGCGGTGACAGGTGGTGGTGGTGCAACCGGCCAGCAACAGCTCCAGCGTCATGGGACGCCCCACGATGTTGGAAGCCCCGACCACCACCGCATGCAGACCGTGGGTCTTGACGCCTGTGGTCTCGATCAGGGTCATGATCCCCTTGGGTGTGCAGGGTCGCAGCGCCGGGATGCGCTGGGCCAGACGACCCACGTTGTAGGGATGGAAGCCATCAACGTCTTTGTCGGGACGAATGCGCTCCAGCACCTGGGTGGTATCGCAGTGAGCCGGCAAGGGCAACTGCACCAGGATGCCGTCCACTTCCGGATCCTCGTTGAGCTGGTCGATCAGGGACAGCAGCTCCGCTTGTGTCGCCGTGGCGCTGAGGTCATAAGAGCGGGAGACAAATCCCACCTCTTCACAAGCGCGACGTTTGCTGCCCACATAGACTTGGGAGGCCGGATCCAGCCCCACCAGGATCACCGCCAGACCCGGTGCCCGTTTCCCCTGCGCCAACCGCTGTTGGACTTGCGCGGCGACCTGATTGCGAATCGTTTGCGCAACCTGTTTTCCATCAATGATTTTGGCAGACATCGTTCTTCACTCACCATGTGTTCAACTGCGGCGCATTGTCGCATTTTTTTGGCGCGGGTGTTAGCGGCTCTCGCAGGGAGGGCAATAAGTAGGCACTTGAATTTACTGGCGGAAAAAGTCGTTGACGCTGACTTTGGCGCTTGGGTATGATGCCCGCCCGTTGCCCAGTGGTGCCGCCGAAGGTATGCTGGATGGCGAATTTTCGGTGATTAGCGCAGCCCGGTAGCGCATCTGGTTTGGGACCAGAGGGTCAAAGGTTCGAATCCTTTATCACCGACCAGGTTCATCGGGAAATCCCCGGATTTCTTGATACAACGCGCCCTTAGCTCAGTCGGATAGAGCAACGGCCTTCTAAGCCGTGGGTCGCAGGTTCGAATCCTG
>NZ_MKUI01000003.1:0-190262 GCF_001898585.1 Aeromonas sp. 62-46
GTGTGAAGTATCCAGAGAATGCCATCAAGCACTTGGCGTGGCTCACGAGTAGGGCGTCCGCTTATGCGGCGGCATATAAGCCCCCATTGTGGATCGGTTAACTGGTAACGACGGGACACTGCATAGGTCTTAAGCTGTTGAGAAGATTTGAGATTATATATTCATCACTTTAAGAACACAGCCTAGAGATGCCGACTTGCGCCAGCTCGCCGCCTGCGGCATGCGCATCCCGCTCGACTGGGCCCACAAGATGAAGCAGATCCAGCAGGCCGAACCCGATGAGCCGAAACTGGTTGCCGCTACGTCGGCCAGCAAGTCGCTAGCTGATAAAGAGGAGGGGTGAGGGAGGAGGTTGCAGGGGGAAAATAAAAATACCCAAGCGGCCAGATACTGACGGCTTGGGTATCGCGCCCACCCCTATCCCTGTTGGTATACAGCCATTTCGGCTACTGGGTGACCTGTTCGCCTAGCTCTGTATGAGCCGCCTGCATACCCCTTGTCGATTTGAATCGCGCCGTGAGAGCAAAGGGCTGTTCACAGGGCTTAACTCGCAAGAGTGCTCAAATCTGTGGCGGTATTGCCGCCTTTCAGAGCGTTAAGGTGCTCTGACACCTGTTTGGGTGTCCGGTGAGGCTACCACTGTGCCGGGTACTCCTCAATTCCTTCCACCGGAAAGCCGTGTTGCAGCAGGGCTTGGCGGATCAGAAAAGGGAGGGCGTGGCCATCGCTAGGCCATGTGGACGCTACTTCAGTGCCGACCTTATCAAGGTGGCACACCAGTTGTTTACCAGTTAGTGGGGGAGAAATGGATGAGAACCAAATCGAATCATCCTGATGGCTATCGAGTAACAGCCCATCGTTGAATTGAATGCGCGATTGAGAAACTACTCGAAAGGTATCCTGCCCTTGGTGATGCACAATCAGGCGCTCTTCCGGGTTGATCTTGTGCTGTTTCCCGCTGCGGGTATCGCGCCGCAGGTTGTAGAAGATGTGCTGGAAAATAACCTTGCCCTCAACCCGATAAAATTTCTTTGTCTTGGTTTCATAGTCGATAGACCAATAGAGGCGAAAGGATTGGCGGCGCAGCGTATGGCCATAGCGGGTCAGCAATTCGGTCAGTTGCCCCTCGTTGGCCAGTTTCGTCCCTTTTGCCCACGAGCTGACAATAGATTGCTGGGTTCGGCAAAGTGCGGCGATCTCTTTTTGCGTGAGACCCTCGTTGAGGGCGAGCCGGATAAGGGCCCGAGTCTGTTTAAAGGGGCGCTTGGCGCCGGTGGATTGCTCGTTCTGTGTCATAGGGATCCAGATAAGGGGGGACAAGCCCCCCGGTGCCTCTTGCTTACTTTTTGCCGCTGCTTTTCGGGGTCTGCGGATTCAATTGCCAGCCACGGTTCCCCTGATTACGGTCATAGGTAGGGTTGGTACCGTTCGAGCCTTTATTGGGGTTGCTGATATCGGCATTGTGGTTTGATTGCTTGGTCATAACATTCTCCCTTGTGTGTGTGATGACGAGAGAAATGTTAGCTAATTCATAATCTTATACCATTGATGATTTAATGATAAAAGTTGATAAACCGTGATATTTGACCTGGTTGCCCAATTTTCACTGGGCGCAGGATACGAGCACTGGCACAACAAGAAGCAGAGGGTAATCAGATGGCAAATAACGAGAGTGCGCTCAATATGGTGGGGTTGGTGGCGGCGAGCGACTATCTGGCCAGCTTGCTGGCACGGCTCGCTGCACTGGAGCAGGGGAACGGTGCGGCTGCGGTCAGCGCTGTGCCAGAACTGCTTGCTGCCCAGCCCGATCCCCGCTCTCTCTACTTCGGCACCCCGCAGGAATACGGTGCCGCCCACCAGTTCGGTCGTCCCGAGATCAACCTGCCAGAGCGCCGTGCTCTGGGGCTGTCAGAAGGGGATAAACAGAGCGTGTAGGAGACGCTGGAGGGGTATCTAGTCTCTGAACGTCTGTAACTCGTTTTCCAGTTTTAAACACCATTAAACAGAGGTTCCAGTGATAGCTGGTAAAGAAGGGGGCATCGGGTATATCTGATCTACACCATTTAATCTTCTACAGAGTGTTTTGGGCAACATTTCTTCTAAAACCTCCTTTGTTTTGTAGTGTGCATGTGTATAGATTTTTCTATTAGATAACAATGTTGAATGAAGAATCACATTAGATATAGCTAATGCTTTTTGGTTCCATTCGACAAGTTTTTCTCTATCGAATCTGGGGAAGTGGGATATAGCATGAATACGTGTCATATGAGTAAGAGATGCAGTGTGTGTATAAGCGCAAAGCTCACCATAAATCTGTCTGAGTTGGTTAAGATAGTCCCTGTTTTGATTTTCAAAAATAGGTATATCTTTAGCTATTTCAAAAAGATTGCTTATGACTGTTGTGGTTTTAGCCTCATGATTAAACTCACATGAAGTGAACCTTAAATAGTTCTCTATACTGCTTCTTAACATCATAAATGCAGGTTTGTAATTACCATGAATACAACATGAAAAGCCACTCCCGATATCTGAAATAGCCTCTTCCATGTAATTTAGAATCAGCGTGTCAGAAATGGATGTGTTACATAGAGACAGCTGGTTTTCGCTATGTAAGCAATATAGTCTATTCCATAGAAACAAAAGGCATAAATATATTTTATGCCCATTCTTTAATTCTCTCTTTAGAGCATCATTTTGAATCTCAGTAGGAATAGAGTACTGTCTTATGTAATCTAACAGTCTATCGAAGTCATTTGCTATTATTCTGCTCATTATTTTTTATACCATTTCTGAATGGCTTCATTCCAAGAGAAAGAGTTGCTTTTCTTGTCAATGACAACTTTGTTCAATTCCTCACCATCATCTATTATTTTATCTAAAGCTGTAACAAGGTAAGACAAATCGTCTTCATCTAGTTCATTTATCGTACAGATGAGCATTCCAATTAACTCGTAGCGAGACCTTTTCTCGTATCGGGAAATGATTAAATTTAACGCTTCGCGAGCGAAATCGTATATGTCTTCATTTTGAGGAAATAAATCTTTATTTTGCAGAAGTCTTGGGAGGACACCAATTAGAACCCCTTTGTTCGGATTTTTTCTAGAAATAGCCTTGTTGTTAATGATATTGGTTTTTTCGTTAGAGTAAAAATGTTCACTATCATATTTGATGGTTTCATTAATAACATTTACTGCATCTTTCAAAACATTAGGATTGAGGTCCCTTAATGTCCACATTAAATTCTCTAATTTCATAGAGAGGTTTTTCAAGTTTTTAATATCAGTGTGTTTCATTTTTATAGTCTCTGAATCAATTCATTGGTAATCGTTTTCATATTCTCTCTGAACTCAAAGTCATCCCCTGAGAGAATAAAAGGCGATGTTAATTGTTCTCGAGCATAAACTGTGCGCTTGGGGAGATAAGCTTTAATTAGTTTATTTGTCCACACAGGGTTTTGCCCAAGATTTGCCCTAGCTGTGCTGAGGTTCACACTATCTGGACGGTCAATCAATGTGAACACAACCCCTAAACAAGAGATAGTGAGTCCAAAAGCTTGGGTTCTCCGTGCAATGATAGCTTTGAGCAAATCAATACCGATTATTGACAATGGGTCTGGCTTGACTGGAATAATGTAGTGATCAGATGCAATCAATGCACTAGTCATCCAAATGGATGGAGTAGGGGGGGTGTCAATGATAATGTAGTCGTAATTTTCATGAGCAAGAACATCATCAATATATCGTTTTAATATGAACTCCCTTCCTTCTCCTGAAGTCATTTCCACTCGATATAAGTCTATATTCCCTGGGAGTAAGGACAAACCCGCAGTATCTATTAATGCTATATCACTCAACTCTTTTGCTGGTGATGATTGAGACCCCGCTAACACACTGACCTGTGGTGACTCATCTCTATCAAACAAGCTTAATATGGTATCACCTCCAGATCGGAGGTGTTCTATGTATTGCTCGCTGTTTAAAAGGCATTGAGTTGCATTAAATTGAGGGTCAATATCAATAAGCGCTACTTTTTTCCTATGCACACGTCTTAAGCAATCGGCAAAATTAATAGCAAGAGTGGTTTTTGCCACGCCGCCTTTCATGTTGACAAAGCAAATTGTTTTCAAGGCTTATTCCTTTGGCATCAGTGAGTTATCCCTTCACTAATCTACCATACACACATGAGCTAGTCATGCCGCCGCACTATAGCGGCATAAACATATCCAAGACCCCATACTCAGCGCCCTTCGTGGCCATCCTCCAAGCCAACCCCGTCAGCGGGGAGCGGCTGGCGGTGCTTGATGCGCAGCTCACCCCTCAAGGCGATGGCTGGTACCAGCTGCTGTCGGTGTCGGCCCGTTCAAGGCCCGTTATGGTCGCCCGTTTGATATGGCGAGTAGCTGGATGGGCAGATTGCTGCTGCGCTGATTGCCCGTGCCAAGGCCCTTGGGCAAGACATCCAGAACGATTACGACCACGAGACAAAAATCGGGCGACCTTGGCCGCCCTGTTTATTGATGGGGAGCAGGCTGAACCTGGCCATCCTTGCGCAGTTGGGTATAGAGACCAAACCCCGCCAGCAGGCCGGCGAGGGCCAGCAGCCACCAGATGGCGGTGGCGGGGCGACTGCCCGCATCCCCCAGCATAAAGCCGATCAGCAGGTTGCCAAAGAGCGCCATGCAGCCCCCGGCGCTGGCATAGAAGCCGTAGTAGCTGCCGAGCTGCTCAGGGGGGGCGTAGCAGGGCAGTTGGGCGGCGAAGAGCGGGAAGCAGAGGATGGAGCCCAGGGAAAGCAGGGCCACCTGCGTCAACACGCCTGCCGTCGGCCAGGGTGCCAGCAGGGGCAGGGCGAGGTAGCTCAAGCCCATCATGCCTATCCCCAGCCCCATGGCGAGCGGTACCCCCAGGCGGCGCTCCACCAGGCGGGAGGCCGGGAGCTGGAGCACGACACCGATCACCGCCGAGAGGGTGAAGACGCCGCCGAGCAGGTGGGTGGCGTCCGGCAGGCTCTGGATATGGGCGGGGAGGGCGAGATAGAGCTGGTGGAACAGGATCTGGTAGCTACCTGCCAGCAGGGTGAACCCCATGAAGGGGCGCTGGCGCACTATCTCCCCCCATTGGCGCAAGATGGCGCCACGGGGGCTCTGGTTGCTCACCGGGCGTTTGGGCAGCACCCGGTATTGCAGCACTCCGAGCAGGGCGAAGAGGCTCGCCGCCAGGATCCCCGTCAGGGTATAGCTCTGCTGGGTCAAAGTGAGGCCGACCAGGGGGCCGAGCAGCATGCCCGCCTCGCTGGCCAGATTGTGCAGGGCGAAGGCGCGCTTACGCTGGCTCGGGTTGTGGCATTCGCTGGCAAGGTAGGCCTGGGCGCAGGGGGTGAACAGGGCCCCCGCAAAGCCGGTGAGGGCGGCGGCCAGCAGCAGGATAGGCAGGGACTCGGCCCAGCCCAGCAGCACGAAGCCCAAGGATCGTACCAGGCAGCCCCAGACGATGGCGGGATGGTAGCCGATGCGATCTCCAAGGGTGCCGCCCAACAGGAAGAGCCCCTGCTGGCTGAAGACCCGCATCCCCATGACGAGGCCGCAGGCCCAGCCGGCCAGGCCGAGCCCGCTGCCCATGTGCTGGGCGAGGAAGGGCATCATCATGTAGAAGCCGAGGTTGAAGGCGAGCCCATTGGTGATGAGCAGGCGGGCGGCCGGGCTCATGTCCTGCCAGTCCCGCCAGTAGGAGGCGCCGTTCATGGTCGCCTCCCGCCAGCGCGTGGGGCGGTGGTCGCCGGGGTGGCGCAGCACTGTGTCATGATGTCTTTCGCAGGGTTCTGAGGAAGGGGATGCCGTGCTGATCGTGGCTTATCTCCACCGGCACCTGGTAGAGGCGCTCGATGAGGGCCGCGTCGAGCACCCGGGCGGGGGGGCCGAAGGCCTGCAGATCTCCCCCTGCCAGCACGATCAGCTGATCGGCAAACTGGGCGGCCAGGTTGAGGTCGTGCAGCACCACCAGGGTGATCCACTGCTGCTCCCGGGTCTGCTGGCACAGGTGCTCCATCAGTTGCATCTGGTGGTGCAGGTCCAGGGCGCTGACCGGCTCGTCCAGCATCATGATGCGGGGATCGCGCAGCAGCACCTGGGCGAAGAGCACCATCTGCCGCTGGCCGCCGCTCAGGGAGTAGAGGGGGCGATCCGCCAGATGGGCGATGCCGAGCGCCTGCAGGGCGCGGCCGGCAGCCAGGATGTCCTCGTCCGCGAGGCGCATGGAGAGGCTGTCGAGGCGCCCCAGCACCACCACTTCGATGACGCTGAGATCCAGCTCCAGCTGGATGTTCTGGGGCATGTAGCCAAACTGCTGGCGCCACCTGGCCTGCGTCATCTGGCGGGCACTCTGGTCCCCGAGGCGAATGTCGCCACTGTCCGGGGTCAGTTCACCAAAGAGGGTGCGCATCAAGGAGGTCTTGCCGGTCCCGTTCGGGCCGATGATCACATGGACCTGACCCGGATGCAGAGTGAGGCTGAGATCCCGCAGCAAGGTCTGCTGGCCGAGGGAGAGGGAGAGTCGGGATATTTCAAGCACGTTTACGCCCCCTGCCGAGGATCAACCAGATGAAGAAGGGCACGCCAATGAGCGCGGTGACGATGCCGATGGGGAACAGGGCCCCCGGAATGATGGACTTAGAGAGTACCGAGGCCGCCGAGAGCATGCAGGCGCCGCACAGGGCGGAGAGGGGGATCAAAAAGCGCTGATCTTCCCCCACCAGCATGCGGGCGATATGGGGGGCCACCAGGCCGACGAAGCCGATCACGCCGACGAAGCTGGTGGCGGTGGCGGTGAGCAGGGCGACCAGCACCAGGGTCTTCATGCGCAGCCTGTCGACATTGACCCCGAGGCTGCGGGCGCGGGCTTCCCCGAGGCGCAGGCTGGTGAGGGCCCAGGCGTCACGGTAGATGAGCAGGGTGCAGATCAGGGTGACGACGGCGGTGATGATCAGGGAGTCCCAGGTGGTGCGCATCAGGCTGCCAAACAGCCAGAACAGGATCTGCTGGTTGAGTTCGGGGGAGGAGAGGAACTGCAGCAGGGAGAGCAGGGACTGGAACAGGAACAGCAGGGCGATGCCCGCCAGGATCAGGGTCTGGCTGCTGACATGGCGCATCATGGCCAGTCCAAACAGCAGGCAGGCGGCAAACATGCACACAATGAAGGCACCGGCCGGGATGGCCACCAGGGGAGGAAGTCCGAGGCCGCCGGTGTAGAGGGCCAGCGCCGCGCCCAGGCCCGCCGCCGCCGCGAGCCCGAGGGTGTAGGGGCTGGCGAGGGGGTTGTCCAGCAGGGTCTGCATCTGCACACCGCCAAGGCCGAGGGAGGCGCCGACCACCAGAGCCATGAGGGCGATGGGCAGGCGCATGTCGTGGACGATGGTGCGGGTCATGGGATCGGCCTGGGCGGGGGAAACCAGGGCATCGATCACGTCGTGCAGGGCCAGCAGGGAGGGGCCGGTGGCGATGTCGAGCACCAGGGTAATGCACAGGACCAGGGCGAGCAGCAGGAGCCAGTGCCAGCGACGGCGCTCCCGTTGCCGCTGCCGGGCGAGGGTCTGCTGCAGGGCAGCCAAATCATTCATGATGTCAATCCTGAAACAGGCGCCACAAGAGGCGCCCACGAAGGTTGAAGGTTAAAGAGCGATAGCGAAGGTGCCGTCTGCCTTGACCGGCAGATAGCGCCGATAGAAGTCGAGGTAGTTGGCAAGCGGATCCATCTCCTTGAACAGGCTCGGATAGAGCGCCTTGGCCATGAACTGGACCATGGTGTAATCGAGCAGCGTGCGGGAGGCGCCCTGGTAAATCCCATAGATGCGCTTTTCCTTCACCGCTGGCAGGTTCGCCCAACCTTTACGCTCGGTAAAGGCCTGGAGCCGTGCCCGAGCGAGTGCGGGATTGACACCCTGGCCCAGCAGCACGGCGGTGGGGTTCTGGGTGGATTCAGTGCCGGTGAGGAAGATGACCTCGGGTTTGGAGACCAGAACCTGCTCGGGGTTCATGGGGCCGTACCATTCCACAAAGGGGGCGGCGATGTTGTCGCCGCCAGCCAGGTGGCCGAGCGGACCCCACATGCCCTTGCCATAGCTGAAGCCATATTCGTCAGGCCCCTTGTTGCCAAACTCTACGTAGAAACGGGGCTTGGGCAGATTGGCTGCGGCGATCCGGCCATGTACTTCGTCGATGGCATGCTGGTACTCGTCTGCGAGCTGGCGAGCGCGAGGCTCGGTGCCCGCAATCTTGCCGAGCAGCAAGGTACTGGCCTTGTGATTGGCGGGGAGTTCCATGTTGTAGTCCACGACCACCACGGGCAGACCGGCCTGTTCGAGACGGGCCACGTCCTGGCCAAGACCTTTGTATTGCCAGTCGGCCAGAACGACGACGTCGGGTTTGAGGGCGAGCACTTTTTCCACCGAGAAGGTCTGCACTTCTACCTCGCCTACGTCGGCTATCTCCTTGAGGGACGGGCGATGGGCGGTAAAGAGGGACCAGTTGGCAGGACGCCAGCCTTCCCAGGCCTCGCGAGAGATGCCGACGACCCGATCGAAGGCCTGTTCGCCACCGACGGCCATGTAGTCTTCAAAGTAAAATGCGAGCACTACCCGCTTGGCGGGGAGATCGACCTGGACTTCCCGTCCCAGCACATCTGTCAGGGTTTCAACTTTCGCCTGTGCGGTGCCAAACAAGCAGCAAAGGCTTGCCAGCACCAGGCTGGCATAGCGGGAGAAAAGTGTCATCTGCGTGTGAACTCCATCTTGTCTTGTGGTTTTTTATCGTTTTTGTCACCGGCAACCTGAGGTCGCCGGTGGGTTCTCCACCGGGTGGGGGAGGGAATGAGCCGGAGAGACCCCGGCCGACACTCAGTGCGCGTTGTGCTGATGAATGCCCAGCATGAAGGTGCCCTGGGGACGGATGGGCAGGTAGTGCTGGTAGAACGCCTGATAGGTGGCCAGGGGATCGAGATCCTGGAAGAGGTCCGGATAGAGGGCCTTGGCCATGAACTCGATGAGGGCGGCATCCATGATGCTGCGGGTGGCGCCGTGATAGACCGCGTAGAGGCGACCCTGCTTCACCGCAGGCAGCTCGCTCCAGCCCGGACGGGCAGCAAAGCCTTGCAGACGCTGGCGCACGGTCTCTTCCGACACATCCTGGCCCACCTGCATGGCGACAGCACTGCTCACGCTCTCGTAGCCCGCCATCAGGATCACCTCTGGCTTGCTCGCCAGCAGTTGTTCCGGGTGGATGGGGCCCCAACGATCGACGAAGGGGGCGGCCACGTTGTCGCCACCGGCCAGCAGGGCCATGGCGCCCCACATGTCCTTGCCATAGGTGTAGCTGTACTCGGCCGGGCCCTTGTCACCCAGCTCGATGTAGACCCGGGGCGGCGTGCGCTTCGCGGCGGCGATGCGGGAGGTGATGGTGTCAATCTTGGCCTTGTACTCGTCGGCCATCTTCCGGGCACGGGCTTCCTGGCCGGTCAGCTTGCCAAGCAGCAGGGTGCTCGCCATGTGCTGTGCCAGGGTCTGGGCGTTGTAGTCGATGACCACCACCGGGATCCCCGCCTGCTCAAGGCGTGGCAGGTCGGCGCTCAGGGCCTCATATTGCCACTTCGCCAGGATCACCAGGTCGGGCTTGACCGCCAGGGTCTTCTCGATGGAGAAGCTCTGATCCTGCACGTTGCCAAGGTCCGGGACCTTGGCCAGTTGTGGCTGGCTGGCCACGTAGAGCGACCAGATGGCGGGACGGGACTTCATGAACCAGCCCAGGGACATGCCCACCAGGCGTTCGGCCCCGCCTTCACCGGCCACCGCCAGGTAATCTTCGGGATAGAAACCGAGCACGATGCGGTTTGCCGGAAGGCTGAGGGAGACCTTGCGGCCCATCACATCTTCCACTTCAACGGGGGGGGTGGCCTGCGCCATCCAGCTCACCAGGACGAGCTGGCCGAGCAGCAGCAACTTTGCCAGGGGGTGACGAAACATCTTGTAGCACCTCGAGAATAGAGACGGTCAAAAAAGAAAGTGAGAACTATTGCTATTCGCGGGCGCAAAAGCAACAAACGTTTGTGTCATCCCCTCTCTTGTTATTTCTGTCATTACTGGAACCGGTTCCACAAGAGCACCAGGAGAGCGTTCCACCCCCGGTTTTCTGCCTTCTCGGGCCACGAAGGGGGTGGCGCCCGGTATGGCGCCCATGGATTTGCCCATGATCCAGTGTCTCTGCCTTCTCGGGCCACGAAGGGGGTGGCGCCCGGTATGGCGCCCATGGATTTGCCCATGATCCAGTGTCTGTGAGTGGGGTTGCTCACGAAATGGTACCGGGCAGAGGCCGCCGTAGTGCTCCCCCCGTCTGCCCCGGCGCCGATGTCGATCCCTGACAGAGGCCGCCAGCAGGGGCTGGGGGTGGCGACAACTTCCTGCGCAGTGATGGCAGACACTGCCCATTCGGGTATTGCCCGTCACCTTGGCGCAACATTTTGTTGTCATTGTTAGCCAGCTCGCAGCAGCCCCGGCGCCGACGGGGCAGAGTGGGCGCGCAGTTTCGGCCGGGGGCTGACATGCCTCCCGTTGATGGCTGCATCCAAGGTGCTGCGGCCCGCCTTGTGCGGGGCGCCAATAACATGATCTGCAAATAAAAAAGGAAACTGACCATGTCAGGAAGACACTCTCTGGTGGCGCTGGCCGTCGGGCTGGCGCTCGCTGGACAGGCACAGGCGCAACTGCTTATCACCGAATACCTGGAAGGGTCCGGCAACAACAAGGCGGTGGAGCTGAGCAACCTCGGCAGCGACCCCGTCGATCTCTCCCAATACCGGCTGGCCCTCTACGCCAACGGCAAACCCATCAGCGAATCCCCCACCAACAGCCTGGCGCTGCAAGGCACCCTGGCCCCGGGCGCCACCCTGGTGCTGGCCAACCCCTCCGCAAATGCCGAGATCCTGGCCAAGGCCAATCAGACCAGCGGCAATTTGGTGTTCAACGGCGACGATGCCCTGGTGCTCTATCGCGGCAGCGAGATAGTGGACAGTGTCGGCCAGGTGGGGATGGATCCGGGCACTGCCTGGGTGTCGGGCAACGTCTCGACCCTGGACATGACCCTGCGCCGCAAGGCCACCGTCACCATCGGCCGCACTGATGCAACCGCCCCCTTCGATCCGGCGCAGGAATACGTGGCGGCCCCGAAAGATGACGCCAGTGGTCTGGGTTGCAGTGGCGATGGCCCCTGCGATGGCACCCAGCCGCCCGCTTTCGTCTGCCCGGTGGATCAGTTGGTTCCCGTGCCCGCCATTCAGGGCCCGGGCAGCAGCAGTCCGCTGGTGCCGGCCGGCAAGTTTGAATCGGAACAGGCCTATGCCACCCGCGGCGTGGTGACCCAGGTGGTGAGCGGCCTCTACAAGGGCTTCTTCATTCAAGATGAGCAAGGGGATGGCGATCCGGCCACCTCCGACGGCCTCTTCGTCTACACCACCAAGGCCAACGCTGCCATCGTGCCGGGGGCCGAGGTGTGCGTCTCTGGCAAGGTGAAGGAGTATTTCAACCAGACCCAGATCAATGCCGACGAGCTGGCGGTGACCCGGCCGCAAGGGGCAATCCCGGCCGCGGTGGATCTGCTGCCGGTGGCGGGCGAGAGCCTGAGCCAGCTGCTGGAGCGTCACGAGGGGATGCAGGTACGGCTGGTGCCGGGCTCCAGCCTGGTGGTGACCCGCAACTTCAGCTTCGATTACGACGGCAAGCGCAACAACCTGGTGCTGGCCTATGGCGCGCCGCTCATCAAGTCGACCCAGAAATTTGCCGCCATGAGCCAGGAGGCGAGCGACTGGGCCCTTCGCAACCAGCAGAACCAGCTGGTGGTGGAGACCGACGCCAAGGCGCCGGACGGCGTGCTGCCCTGGTTCCCCGGCTTCAACGCCGAGGACGGTTACCTGCGCATCGGCGACAAGCTCAACGGGCTGGAGGGGGCGCTTGGCTACTCCTACAACCTGTTCCGGCTGGTGGCCAGCAATCGCATTGACGCGAGCCAGATTGATCACAGCGGCTGGGATCGGGTGGAAACGCCGGAACTTGCCGAGGCGGGGGATCTGCGGGTCGCCAGCTTCAACGTGCTCAACTTCTTCACCACGGTCGTGGGGGGCGATGCCAACCCCACCGGCAGCAACCGGGGCGCCCTGACGGTGGCGGAGTTCGAGCTGCAGCGCACCAAGATCGTCAGCGCCATCACCCGCCTCAATGCCGACGTGGTGGGGCTGATGGAGATCGAGAACAACGGCTATGGCGACAACTCCGCCATCGCCAACCTGGTGACGGCCCTCAACGCCGCCCAGCCGGACGAGGCGGATCACTACCGCTGGATTGCCTCGCCGGATGGCAAGCCCATTGGCACCGACGCCATCACGGTGGGGCTCATCTACCGACCCGCCAAGGTGACCCCGGAGGGGGTTGCCGGTCTCATCGCGCTGCCGGTGCAGCAGGCCGAGGCGGTGGACGCCAGCGGCAAGCCGGTGACCATCAATCAGGGGATGCGCGAGTCACTGGTGCAGCGCTTTAGCTCGCCCAAGGGGGATGCGCCCCTGACCCTGGTGGTCAACCACCTCAAGTCCAAGGGCTCCGCCTGCTTCGAGGATTACCCCGACTACGCCACTGCCGATCCGCTGGATGGCCAGGGCCACTGCAACGCGCTGCGGGTCTCTGCCGCCAAGGTGCTGGGGGAGCAGCTCAAAGAGTTGGCCGGGGATCTGCTGCTCATCGGCGACATGAACGCCTATGGCATGGAAGATCCCATCCGGGTGCTGACCGACTATGATCCGGCCGCCCAGGTGCGCCAGATCATGAGCGCCTCCTTCACCACCCTGGCGGGCCAGCCCTTCGAGGAGAGCGGCAGCGCCCTGGGCAAGGGGTATGGGTTTGTGAACCTCAACACCCGCTTCCACGGCACCGACACCTACTCCTACAGCTACGAAGGGGAGCTCGGCAACCTGGATCACGCCCTGGCAAACCCGAGTCTCGCGGCCAAGGTGATCGGCATCGAGGATTGGCACATCAACTCCGCCGAGAGCAACTTCTTCGAGTACGGCAGCAAGTACAGCGGCCAGCTGGCGAAATCCGAAGGGCCCTTCAGCGCCTCGGATCACGATCCCGTGCTGGTGGCCATCCAGTATCCGCTGCCGCCCGCCGGGGTATTGAGCCTCGAGAGCGCCGCTGCAAACGTGGAGGAGGGCAACACCCTGGTCTTGAGCGTGGCGCGCCGCGATGGCAGCCATGGGGAGGCCAGCGTGAGTTATCGCATCGTCCATGGCAGCGCCGATGCCAACGACGTGGCGCCCCTCATCGGCACCCTGCACTGGGCCGCCGGGCAGAGCGAGCCCCAGACCATCAGCATTCCGGTGAAGAGCGATACCCTGCACGAGGGGGACGAGACCTTTACTCTGGAGCTGTTTGACCCGAGCGGCGCGGCCCTGGGGGATCAGCACCAGACCCTGGTGACCATCAAGGACAAGCTGGCACCGTCCACCATCTCGCTGGCTCAGGCCAGTATCACGGTGAACGAGGGGCAGTGGTTTGCCGAGATCCCCCTGGTGCGAAGCGGCGATCTGAGCAAGCCGGCCCGGACCCGGGTGGCCCTTGACGGGGTCACCGCGCGCTGGGGACTGGATTTCCTGCCCTGGTTCGGCCAGACGGTTAGCTGGGCCGCGGGCGAGGGGGGCAGCAAGTCGGTCAAGGTGCTGATCATCGATGACTGGTTCGTCGAGCCCACCGAGCAGTTCAGGGTGAGCCTCGATCGGGTGGAAGGGGGCCAGCCCGGCGCCCTGCAGCAGACCCGGGTCGACATCCAGGACAACGACAAGTCCTGGTGGCCCTTCGGTCGCCACTGAGGATGATTGAGCAAAAGAAAGGGGCCTGCGGGCCCCTTTCTGTTGAGAAAACGTTTGTTGGGAAGACCTGTTGCAGACAGGTGGGGTTGCGAAGATGAAAAAGGCCCACCGTCATGGTGGGCCTTTTTCATGGCAGGGCGCTCCTAACGGAGTATCAACCCTGCGCGTTGCTCAGTACCAGCTTGCCATCTTTGACCGGAATGGTGGGGCCGGGTTGCTTCTCCATGCGTACCACCCCTTCCTGGCCGGCGAGGCGGTAGGTGACGTCATAGCCGATGGTGCGGGTGCTGCTCTCCTGCACCGTCTTGCAGCGCTGCTCCGTGGTGGTGTAGGTATCACCCGCCTGCATGTTGCCCTGCACCTGATTCCCGGCATAACCCCCTGCCACGGCACCAGCGGCGGTGGCCACCTTCTTGCCGCTGCCACCGCCAAACTGGTGGCCGACCACGCCGCCCAGGGCTGCGCCAACCACGGTACCCAGGATCTTGTGCTCGTCCTGCACCGGCTTGCGGTGGGTCAGGGTGACGTTGCGGCACTCCTGACGTGGCGTCTTGATGGTCTCGGTCACCGGCTTGCTGGCCAGCACCTCGGCAAACTGGGGCTCTGATGAAAACAGGGATCCGCTGGCGACCGCCGACAATGCCAGCGCAGAGGCCACACCGATCCCGACACCTGCCAACATGGATTTGTTCATCACTCTTCTCCTCGTACTCATACCCGTTGAGGGCTTGGGATCATTCTTGGCATTTTGCACCGCAGGCTCAAGGCAAGGGCCACGGGATCGCGACAGGGGCTGACTGCGCAAAAAGTGACCGCACAAAAATAGCGTCGGCGATTGGCGACAAAGAAGAGACCTATGTGGAGGGATTGAGGTTGACGGGTTGCGGCAACATGGGTTGATAACTGCCCAGTGCGCCCATGTCCAGGATGGTGTAGTCCGCCAGATCCGGCGTGGCAGGGTCACGCTTGAGGCTCAATTTGAGGGTGTCCAGCATGAGCGTCTCCAGTGCAAGGCGGTACTCCATGAACTCGGCTTCGGTCAGCCGAAGCCGGGCGGTGATGAGATAGGCCTGACGATCGCGGGGCGTCAGGTGCTGGACGCGTGCCTGCAACCCTTCGATGACTTGATTCTTGAAGCGCAGGGGGAAGCGTGCCGAGTCCCGAAATGCCACGTGCCGGGGCACCAGCAGACGAAAGCTGAGTCCGCTCTGCAGCGCCACGAGTCCGAGCTGCTCGAGCTCGCGCAGATACAGATAAAGCGAGGGGGCATTGAGCCCGAAGTGCTGGCACAGCGCATCGGGATCCGTGCCCTGTTGCAGGATCTGCAGCAACAGGCTGTAGAGCTCGGGGCGCTGGCAGAAGGCGGCATCCTGCTGCGGCGTGAAGTGGACGACGCTTGCGGCCAACTGCTCTGCCTCCGTCAGGATCTGGGAGAGGGGAACGCCGAGGAGCGTGGCAATCGCCAGCATGCGGTCCAGAGTGAAGGGTTGAGTCTGATTGAGCAGTCGTTTGACACTGGCTTCCGACATGCTCAACTCTCCCGCCAGCGCCTTGTACGAGATGCCGGCGCGCTTGAGGTGGCGCTTGAACAACTGGCACATGGCGTGATCGATGCTTTCTCTGTCCCGAGGGAGGGTCCTCTCTCTATCCATTTGGTATCTCCTGGTGACCATTCATTTGTATTTATGGCCTTGATGTGGTCTTGGCGTGATGCTTTGCTCTCTTTTAGCACATGGAGAGGTAGTCATGTATCGCGATCAGATGAGGGGCGGTGTTCAGTGGATAGACAGGAGTGAGCACAGCCTGTGGGTGAGTGGGGGGCTCAGGGGACTGGCGCTGCCCCCCGTAGTCAACGTACTGGCGTGCCTTCTGGTTTGTCTGATGTTTGTGCTGGCGGCATTGATTTGAGGCTCGTTCATGCTCCTTGGCAAGGTGGTCGGTGGGGGCATGTGTCATCTCCTCACCACCCTAAGACGTTTCGCTAATACCTGGGCTCGGCCCCCCTTGATACCCTTTCATCCGGTTCCCGCCGGCATCCTGGCCCCGCGTCAGGGCGCAATGCCGGTCGTGGTGAACCGCGAGAGCCACCCCGTTTTGTGCCCCTGTGAGGAAGGATCCGATGACAGAGCAGAACATGTACGACGCCGGCCTTGGCAAGACGCCCGCCAATTTCGAGGCGCTGACCCCCTTGATCTTTCTGGGGCGGGCAGCCCGGGTCTATCCCGACTATCCGGCGCTGATCCACGGGCCCCTGCGCCAGAGCTGGGCTCAGACCGAACGCCGTTGCCGCCAGCTCGCCTCGGCCCTGCGCCGTCGCGGCATTGGCGAGGGGGACACCGTCTCCATCGTCGCCCCCAATGTGCCGGCCATGTTCGAGGCGCACTTCGGGGTGCCCATGAGCGGCGCCGTGCTCAACACCATCAACACCCGGCTCGATGCGGACGCCATGGCCTTCATCTTCCAGCACGCCCAGAGCAAGGTGGTGCTGGTGGATCGGGAGTTCGGCGCCCTGGTGCGAAAGGCGCTCTCTCTCATTGACAGCCAGCCCCTGGTGATCGCCATCGACGATCCCCTCTACCGGGAAGGGGAGCTGGTCGGCGAGCTCGACTACGAGGGGTTCATCGCCCTGGGGGACGGGGACGAACCCGGCTGGCTGCCGGCGGACGAGTGGCAGGCCATTTCCCTCAACTACACCTCCGGCACCACGGGGAACCCCAAGGGGGTGGTCTATCACCATCGCGGCGCCCACCTCAATGCGGTCAACAATGCCCTCTCCTGGGAGCTGCCCAAGCACCCGGTCTACCTCTGGACCCTGCCGATGTTTCACTGCAATGGCTGGTGCTTCCCCTGGACCCTGGCGGCCACCGCCGGGGTGAGCGTCTGTCTGCGCCACGTGCAGGCGGCGGCCATCTACGGGGCGCTGCGCGAACACAAGGTGAGCCATTTCTGCGCCGCCCCCATCGTGCTCAATATGCTCAACAATGCCGATCCGGCCCTCAAGCAGGGACTCGACCACCCCGTCAAGGCGATGACGGCGGGGGCAGCGCCGCCCGCCACCGTGATCGCCGGCATGGAGGCCATGGGGATCGCCGTGACCCATGTCTATGGCCTCACCGAAACCTATGGCCCCTGCGTGGTGTGCGAGCCGCAAAGACGCTGGCAGGGGCAGGATGCCACCACGCTCTCCCGTCTCAAGGCGCGCCAAGGGGTGGCCTCCCCCCTGCAAGGGGAGATGCGGGTCATCAACCCCGTCAGCGGCGAGCCGGTCCCCATGGATGGCAAAACCCTGGGAGAGATAGTGCTGCGGGGCAACATCGTCATGAAGGGCTACCTCAAGAACTCGGCGGCGAGCGAAGAGGCGATGGCACAGGGATGGTTTCGAAGCGGGGATCTCGCGGTCTGGCACCCGGACGGCTATGTGGAGATCAAGGACAGATCCAAGGACATCATCATTTCCGGCGGGGAGAACATCTCCAGCCTGGAGGTGGAGGACGTGCTCTATCGCCACCCCGATGTGGAAGAAGCCGCGGTGATCGCCATGCCGGACGAGACCTGGGGGGAGGTGCCCTGCGCCTTCGTCAAGCTCAAGGAGGGGCGCGAGCTCACCCAGGCCGAGCTCATTGCGTTCTGCCGCGAGCAGATGGCCCACTTCAAGGCCCCCAAGCGCATCATCTTCACCCCGCTGCCCAAGACCTCCACCGGCAAGGTGCAAAAATTCATGCTGCGCAAGCAGTTGGTGTGACGACAAAGGCGCCGCGCCATCAACGGGCCTGCGGGCCCGTTTTGTGTTGCGTGATGCAAAGAAGCAGGGCCTCGCCGGTAGCGGTCGCCAGCCAACAAGACGTGCCTTTCGAGCCCGTCCCGGCTTACCATGGCCGCCATGTCCCGCCAGCCTGAGGATGCCTGTGAGAAAATCGGACCGACTGTTTCAACTGACCAACCTGCTGCGGGCGCATCAACCCCTGACCGCCCGGGATCTGGCGACGCGCCTGTGCGTGTCGGAGCGCACCATCTACCGCTATATCGACGATCTCTCTTTGGCGGGCATTCCGGTTTACGGGGAAGCCGGGCTGGGCTATCGGCTGAGCGAGGGGTTCGAAATGGCCCCGTTGCAACTGAGTGCGGCCGAGCTGGAGGCCCTCATCACCGGGGTGAACCTGGTGGCGGTGCTGACGGGCAAGGGGATGGCCGATCCGGCCCGCGCCCTGCTCGCCAAGATTGAGGCGGCCCTGCCCGCCAAGGAGGCCCGGGCACCTCGCGTCCCCGTGGTGCGGGTGCCGGACTATTCCACGGCGCAGCCTGCATACGCTCGCTGGGACAGGTTGCACGACGCCATCACGGCCGGTCACTGGCTGCACATTGGCTACCGGGATGCCAGCGCCAGCAGGACGGAACGTCAGCTCTTTCCCCTCGGGCTCTTCTACTGGGGCGGATGCTGGACGCTCGGCGCCTGGTGTGCGCTGCGCCGGGCCTACCGGGATTTCAGGGTGGATCGCATCGACACCCTGGCGTCGTGCCGACCGGGAGAAGGGGCACCACCTGGCGCGACCCTGGCCGATTACCTTGCCCTGCGCCAGTCGGACGCGTTCCCCCCTGGGCGCAGTGGCGCCGAAAAGGTCATTCAGGACTGACACAAGGCTGTCAGTAGCCCTTCGTTATGCTGGGTTCTCCAGACCATCCACAACGGAGAAAAAAGATGATCATCAAGGGTGACATGCAACAGGCAGGGGGCGTCGAATTTGCCACCTTCAGGCTCAGGGAAGGGGTGACGGAGGCTGATTTGCTCGCCCTGTCACGGCGGGTCGAGTCCGAGTTTCTTGTCCAGCAATCCGGGCTCATCATGCACTGCCTGCTGCGCGGCGCCGACGGCCTCTATGCCGACGTGGTGATGGCCCCCAGCCAGTCGCTGGTGGAAGCCTACTGCCAGCAGTGGCTGCACAACGACGTGGCAGGGGAGTACCTGACCCTGCTTGACCATGACTCGGTCAACATGAGCTTCTGGACCCGTATCGGCTGAGGGCGGCGCGGGGCCTGCCATCCCCGGCGAGGGGGCAATCATGAAATGAAACGGGCCCATAGGGCCCGTTTTGTTGAACAGAATTCAATAATTACTTGGTGTGGCGCTCATGCAGGCGCTGCACCACATCCTTCAAACCCAAGCCTTCGTTTTGCAGCAAGACGGTCAGGTGGTAGAGCAGGTCAGCGGATTCGTTGATTAGCTCTTCTCTGTCTTTCGCCATGGCGGCCAGGGCCACTTCCACCCCCTCTTCACCCACCTTCTGGGCGATGCGCTTGGTGCCTTTGCCATAGAGGCTGGCGGTGTAGCTGGTGGCGGGGTCTGCCCCTTTGCGTGATGCCAGAATCTGTTCGAGCTCGGCCAGGAAGCCGAGCGGCGGCACGGGGTGGCCGTCGAAGCAGGAGGGGTTGCCCAGATGGCAGGTGGGGCCGACCGGGTCGGCGGCAATGAGCAGGGAGTCCTGATCACAGTCGGTGGTGATGGCGACGAGCTTGAGCACATGGCCCGAGCTCTCGCCCTTGGTCCACAGGCGCTGCTTGCTGCGGCTGAAGAAGGTGACCTGGCCGGTGGTCTGGGTCTTTTCCAGCGCCTCGCGGGTCATGAAGCCCTGCATCAGCACTTCGCCGCTGAGGGAATGCTGGACGATGGCGGGGATCATGCCCTCACACTTGGCCCAGTCCAGGCGCTCGGCCAGCGGCAATGCATTGTCTACTGCTTGATTATTCACGGATGGCGACTCCTTCGTTTTTCAGCCAGCGTTTCAATTCGGGAATGGGAATGAGGCCCTTGTGGAACACGGAGGCGGCCAGCGCCCCGTCCACGTCGGCCAGGGTAAAGGCATCGCGAAAGTGCTCCATGGCCCCGGCGCCGCCGGAGGCGATGAGGGGCACCTTGCACACGGCGCGCACCAGCTTGAGCTGCTCAAGGTCGTACCCCTGACGCATGCCGTCCTGGTTCATCACGTTGAGCACTATCTCCCCCGCGCCCCGGCGCTGCACTTCCTGTACCCACTCCAGGGTGGTCCAGGTGGTGGTGCGGGTGCGGCTCTCGTCGCCGGTAAACTGTTTGACCTGATATTGACCGAGGGCGGCATCGAAGTAGGAGTCGATACCCACCACCACGCACTGCACGCCGAAGCGCTCGGCGAGCCGGGTGATCAGGGTGGGATCGGCCAGGGCGGGGGAGTTGATGGAGACCTTGTCGGCACCGAATTCCAGGATCTGGCGGGCATCCTCCACGCTTTTGATGCCGCCGGCGACGCAGAAGGGGATGTCGATGACTTCCGCCACCCGGCTTACCCAGCTCTTGTCCACTACCCGTTCGTCGCTCGAGGCGGTGATGTCATAGAAGACCAGCTCATCGGCGCCCTCGGCGGCGTAGCGGCGGGCGAGGTCGACAATGCCGCCCATCACCTCGTGGTTGCGAAACTGCACGCCCTTGACCACCACGCCATCTTTGACGTCGAGACAGGGGATAATACGCTTTGACAACATGCTCATTGCTCCATGTAAAGCACGGTTAAAGAAACGTCGTTCTGCCGCCGGCGTTGGCCCGGGCGGCGGACGGGAACAGGGTTGGCATGCCTTGAACGGGGGCCCCTGACGGGGGAAACGACAGGCCCGGCAGGCCGTCTCGTCGCCTCTGGGCACCCCACTATATGCATGACTTCATTCAGTGATTCAACCCTTTGTCGCCCTTCACCTGCCCCGGATGGCAGGCTGGCGCCTCGGGGAGGGGAGCCCGATCGTCCGGGTGGGTCTCGTCCGTTGCCATATGCTGGCGCAGGGTGAGCAGGGCGGCATCAAAATCAAACGCCTTCAGTTGCCTGGTCAGGGTGTCGCTGCGAGACCCCAGCATGAGGCGAAGGGGACCGGCATACTGCTCGTAGAGGGGGATCACGGCGGTGTCGCTTTGCACCAGCAGGGCTTCCATCTGGCCCAGCAGTTGCTGGCGCCACTGATCCCCCAGAGGCACCAGATCGGTGGTCGGGGCGGCGAGATCGTCCCCGAGCAGAGCGCAAAGGGCGGCGATCTCTTCATCGATGGATGACATGAGTCCGGTGGGCTCTGTGTTGCCGTCCGCGATGGCCTGCTCCAGGGCCAGGCAGTGGCGCGACAGCTCATGTGCCCCCAGGGTGCTCGCCACGCCGCGCAGGCTGTGGACCATGCGGGTTGCATCGCTGTGCTCCCCGGCCTGCAAGTGGCGGTGCAGCCGGGTCATGTCCTGGCCATGCTCATGGATGAAGTAGCGAAGCAGGGCCAGGTATTTCTCCTGATTGCCGTTGAGGGCCGCCAGCCCCTGGTCGAGATCCAGACCCGGGTGTGCCTGCAGGCGGGCAAGGGGGCCTGTCACGGGATGGCGAGTGCTGTCGTCCGGGGCAAGCTCGGGGACCTTGCCCTGGGGCAACCAGCGCTGCAGGGCTTCAAACAGCTTGGCGGGGGTGACGGGCTTGGCAATGAAATCGTTCATGCCGGCCGATGCGCTCGCCTTTCTGTCCTCCTCGAAGGCGCTGGCGGTGAGCGCCAGGATGGGCAGCCTGTCCATGCCGGGCAGGGCCCGGATGGCGCGGGTGGCGCTGTAGCCATCCATCACCGGCATCTGTATGTCCATCAGGATGAGGTCGAAGGGGTGCTGGCTGACGAGGGCCAGGGCCTCCTGGCCGTTGACGGCCGTCTCGATGACGAGGCCGCTGTGGCACAGGAGCTCGAGCACCACTTCCCGGTTGATGGCGTTGTCTTCCACCAGCAGGATCCGGGCGTGGCGAGGGAAGCTGAAGGCCTGTTGGTTCCCCTGCTCGGACGGGGTCCGGGAAGGAGCGTCCTCTTTTGCCTTGAACAGCCTGGCGGTAAACCAGAAGCAGCTTCCCTGGCCTGGCTCGCTGGTGACCCCGACCTCACCCCCCATCAGGGCGGCGATCCGGCTGGTGATTGCAAGGCCAAGGCCAGTGCCGCCATATCTGCGAGTGGTGGAGACATCCGCCTGTTCGAACGCCTGGAACAGCTTCTCGCGCTGTGCAGGGGTGATGCCGATGCCGGTGTCTTCCACCTCGAAGCGCAGCAGGTAGCCGGTGGTGAGGGGGCGGGCCAGCCTGACGCGCAGGGTGACGGTTCCCTGCTCGGTGAACTTGATGGCGTTGGTCGCATAGTTGAGCAGGGCCTGGCGCAGGCGGGTGATGTCGCCGTGCACCCAGGCGGGGGTATCGCCGATGTCCGTCACTATGGTGAGCCCCTTGGCCCTGGCCTGGTCGTTCATCAGGGCGCGGACGTTGTCCAGCATGGCGGTGAGGGAGAAATCGGTCAGCTCCAGCGTCATCTTGCCCGCATCGATCTTGGAGAGATCCAGGATGTCGTTGAGGATGCTGAGCAGGTGCTGGGCGGCAGTGTCTATCTTGGTCAGCCGTTCGAGGTCGGTGGGATCCCGGGTGTCGCGCTTGAGCAGATAGGTGAGCCCCAGGATGGCATTCATGGGGGTGCGGATCTCGTGGCTCATGTTGGCAAGGAAGGCGCTCTTGGCGTGGTTGGCACTTTCGGCCCGCTGGTGGGCCTGGGCCAGCTGCCGGGTGCGCTCGTTGACCATCTCCTCCAGGTGGTAGCGATACTGGTCCAGCTCCTCGCCGAGCTGCTTCTTCTCGGTGATGTCGGCCTGGACCGTGACGTAGTGGGTGATTTCGCCGCTCTCCTGGCGGATCGGCGACACCGTGGCCAGCACCTGGTAGTGGGAGCCATCCTTGCGCTGGTTGATGAATTCGCCATGCCAGCGCTGGCCGTGGTTGATGGCATCCCACAGGGCGACATAGCTGGCATCCGGGGTGAGGCCAGAGCGCAGCAGGGACGGGGTCCGGCCTATCACCTCGTGCTGCTGGTAACCGCTGGCGGCGAGGAAGGCGGGGTTGACGTATTCGATGCGCGCCCGGGTGTCGGTGATGAAGACGCCGTCAGGGCTCTGTTCGAGGGCCAGGGACAACTGGCGCAACTGCTGCTCGGCCAGCTTGCTCTGGGTGATGTCCAGATGGATGCCAAGGAGGCGCACGGGCCGCTGCTGGGCGTCCCGGTAGACACTCCCTTTGCTCACCAGCCAGCGGATGCCGCCATCTGGCAGCAGGATCCTGAACTCCAGCTCGACGGGGGCGCCGCTGACCGCCCGCTCCGCCAGCAACTGCTCGATGCGGGGCCTGTCATCCGGATGCAGGCAGGCTTGCCAGGCGGCCAGCTCGCCGAGCGCCTCGGCACTGCGGCCATAGAGGCGGGCGCATTCCGGCGAGAAGAAGAGACGGTTGCTGACCATGTCCCATTCCCAGATGCCGACATGGGCCCCTTCCTGGGCCATCAGCAGGCGCTGTTCGCTCTCGCGCAGGGCGCTGCTGACGGTTTCGGCGCGCACCCGTGCACTGATGGCGTCGTCCATCAGGTTCAGGGCTGCGAGGCGAGCACGGCGCTGGGTATCGAGCGCCATCTGCTGATTGTGTTGCAGGCTCTGCTCCGCGAGCTTGCGCTCCGTGATGTCCTGCACGGTGCCGTAGAGCTCGAGTATGGTGCCATCCCTGTCCCTGAGCGCCGCCCCGCGGGCAATGACCCAGGCGGTCTCCCCCTGCTCCGTGATCACTTCGGCATCGCACTCGTAGGGCTGCCCGTCCATCCTGCAGCGCTCGACGGCCTGGGCCACCGTGTGCCACCCCTCCTGAGTGAAGTATTTTCTGACCTCGGGATAGACGGCGGGGGGGAGGGCCGGATCCCGGCCATAGATGCGATAGATCTCCGGTGACCAGAAGTGGCTGTCATCGGCCACGCGCCAGCGCCAGTTCCCTATCTTGGCGAGACGCTGGGACTCGCGCAGTATGGCTTCGTTGCGGCGCAGCGCCTCCTCGGTCTCCTTGTTCTGCCGGTTGTCCTCGATGATGGAGATGAAGTAGTCGGGATTGCCTTCGGCGTCGCGCACCAGGGCCACCGTCAGAGTGGTCCAAATGATCTCGCCCCCCTTGTGCAGGTAGCGCTTCTCCAGGGTGTAGTGGGGGATAGTTCCCGCCAGCACCCGGGCCACATAGGCCTCATCGAGGTAGAGATCGTCCGGGTGGGTCAACTGCTGGAACGTCATCCCGGTGAGCTCGTCGGCCCGGTAGCCCAGGATGTGGCACAGCCGCTGATTGACACGCAGCCAGTGTCCATCGGGGGAGACCAGGGCGATGCCGACCGCTGCCTGTTCGAAGGTGACCTGGAAGCGGTTCTCGCTCTGCTGCAACTGGTTCTGGGTGTTCATCAGCTCCTGCCAGCGCAGGACCTCTCTGGCCCGGGCGCGATGAAAGGCGGCACTGAGCACGCTGATGAGCAGACCGTTGGCGATGAGCAGGCTCCATTGCACCAGATCCTGGCCAGCCTCGACACTCAGTGAATAGATGGGGGGGAGCATGAAATAGCTGGTGACCAGGGCGGTGATCAGGGTGCAGAGCAGACCTGGCAACAAGCCCCCCAACAGGGCGCAAACGATGATGGGCAGCATGAAGAGAACCAGCAGCGGTCGCTCACCAAAGGCGATGGGCAGCTGGACACGGATTTGCAACATCAGAACGGGCAGCAGCACGGCCAGCAGGGAGATCCCCCAGCGCTGGGTGGAGGGGCGCACATGCCACAGGGGTGACCAGCTCATCATGGGAGATCCTCCGGTGACATGGGGGCCTGGGGATAGGGGGGCGGCACTCCGAGCTGACGGGAGAGCCCGTTGATCTGGTGCTTGAGGGCCAGCATGGCGAGCTCCCTGTCCACCATCACCTTGTTGAACCGCTCCAGCTCATGGTTCTGCTGGCGCAGCTCGCTGGCCTGGCGGGTCAGGGCCTGTTCAACCTGCTCCCGTTCGGTGACATCGAGCAGAATGCCGATGATGGCGGGCTGGCCGAGGTAGTCGACGCGCCGCCCGTACAGCTCGACCTCCAGGGATTCCCCGTGCTGATGCAGGGCACTGAAGCGGGTGTGGATATCGCGCGCGTCCTGCTCGCACGCGTGCACCAGCTCGGCAACCCTGGTGCTGTCCTTGGGAGCGGCAAGGGCGTGCAACTGGCCAACGGCGATCAGCGCCCCCGGGGTGTCATAGCCAAACAATCGGGCAAAACAGGGGTTGATGTAGCAGAGCCGACCCTGCTGGATGATGTAGATCCCGGCAAGGGATTGCTCCACCAGTGCACGGAACAGCCCCTCCCGCTCTCGCAAGTCGGCCTCGGCCCGTTTGAAGTCCGTGATGTCCCGAGAGATGCCGAAGATCCCGATCACCTGCCCCTCGCTGTCTTGCAAGGGGCCTTTGGTTGCGAGAAACACATGCTCGCCATCGGGCAGGGTCAGGTACTCCTCCTCGGTCTGCACCCGGTTGCGCTCTATGACCTGGCGCCCGGATGCCATCAGCATCTGCGCCTGCTGCGGCGGGAAGAGCGTCAGATCATCCTGGCCCAGCACCTCGTCAACCGGCTTGCCGACAAACTGGCTGGCGGCCCGGTTGAAGAGGATGTATCTGCCCTCCTTGTTCTTGGCGAAGATGGCGTCTTCCGAGCTGTCGGCGATGGCGGAGAGCAGCTGCAACGCCTCCAGCCGCTGGGACTGGGAATGCTGAAGCTGCTCGGCCATCTGCAGCCGGGTGTGCTGGCGCAGCAGGATGATGCCGGCGTTGGTGACAAAGAGCACCAGCAGGCCGATGAGACCGATCCAGACGCTCTCCTTGAAGGTGGCCTGGTAGAGTTCCGCCTTATCGATCTTGGCCAGCAGGTACCAGTCCGTGTTCATGACCGGATAGACAACCCCGAAGACCTCGCTGCCCCGGTAATCCTGGCCATAGAGTACCTGGGGCATGCCGCGTTCGGCGAGCCGCAAATACTGGGCAGCCAGCAGGGTGGGGTGGGTGACGGGATAGTGCAGGGTGAGAGCCGGTTCCGGGCGATAGCGCAGGCTGCTCAGATAGTGGACCTGATCCCCCTGCTGGCGAAACAGAATGGCTTCTCCGCTGCTGTCTGGGACGGGCCAGGACCCCAGGATCTGATCGAGCCAGCGATTTGCGCTTATCTGCATCACCAGCACGGGGGCAGGTCCTGCAGCAACCTCCAGATTGACCAGAAAGTCCAGCCTGGCGTGACCGCGATCATCGAGATAGGGACCAAGACGCATGACGTTGCCCTGCTCGAGCCGTGGCAGGGCGTCACGCAACGTGGCATTCATGGTGTCGCCACCCGGGGTATGCCACAGGGGCTGTCCGGCAGGATTGAACACGGCCGCACCGTGAAATCCGCGTACCGAGATGAATTCGAGCAGCCTTGCCAGTGGTGGCGTGATCGCTTCGGGTGAGGATGGTGCTTGTCCGGGACGATAGAAATCAGTACTGCCCAGACCCTTTATGAGCTGGTGAATATCCTGCTCGTGGGTTCCGAGCCACTCGGTGACGCGCTGGCTCTTGAGATCCGCGATGGCTTCGAGACGAGCCACCTCCTTGTTGCGTGCCAGTTCGATGTTGCGGGCGATGGCCATGGCGGTCAGGGCCAAAATGAGCCCGTTGAGCAACAGGAAGGGGATCCATTGACGCCTCGTAAAGACAGGTGTGCTGCCGGTGGTGTCAATGCGACGACGCAGCATGGCATAAAGCATGAGGGCCGTGATGAGGATGAAGAGCCAGCCCTTGATGGTGCTTGCCATGGCGAACTGGGCAGGGGTGCTGAACAGCCACTCCACCGCCTTGTCGGAGAGCAGGATCCACAGGCTTGCCACGGCGGCATAGGTGAGCACGACGTTGAGCACATGTGCCCGGGTCAGGGGAGCCTCAGCCATCCACGGCCTCGCTGCCATCCTGGTAGCGTTCGGCAATGGTGACGAAGGCGTCGAAATGGCGATCGAAGGCGGTCACGACATCGGGATCGAAATGGTGGCCACTGCCGGAGAGGATGAGGGCGCGAGCCTCGTCGTAGCTCATGGCCGGCTTGTAGACCCTGGCGCAGATGAGGGCGTCAAACACGTCTGCCAGCGCCATCAGGCGGGCCGAGAGGGGTATGGCGTCCCCTTGCAAGCCATCCGGGTAGCCGCTGCCATCCCACTTCTCGTGGTGCCAGTGGGCGATCTCCTTGGCCAGGGTGAGGAAGGCCAGGGGCTGCTCCATGTCCTGTTCGGCCTCCTCAATGGCATCGCTGCCGAGCTTGGCGTGGGTGCGCATGATCTGCCACTCCTCCGGGGTCAGCTTGCCCGGCTTGAGCAGGATGTGGTCGGGAATGCCCACCTTGCCGATATCATGAAGCGGTGCGGAGCGGCTCAGCAGGTCGATGTAACCCGGGGTCAGGGTATCGGCGAAACGGGGGTGATCAGCCAGGGCGCTGGCCAGCAGACGTACGTAGCCCTGGGTGCGCAGGATATGGTTGCCGGTTTCGGGGTCGCGGATCTCCGCCAGATGGGCGAGAGCGCGGATGGAGACCTGCTGGATCAGGTCGTTTTCCGCCATTCGCCGCGCGACCTCGGCTTCCAGCGCCGCATTCTGGTTTTGCAGGCCGTCACGGGCCTGCTTGGCCTCCAGCTGGGTACGTACCCGGGCCTGAACGACCACCGGCTTGATGGGCTTGGTGATGTAATCGGCGGCGCCGAGGGAGAGGCCGAACTCCTCGCTCTGGGGGTCGGCGAGGGCGGTGAGCAGAACGACGGGAATACGGCTGCTGATCGGGGACTGACGCAATTGCCTGAGCACTTCATAACCATCCATGCCGGGCATCATCACATCCAGCAGGATGAGGTCAGGCTTTGGATCCACGCTGACGATGCGCAGGCATTTTTCCCCGCTCTGCGCGCCAGCACGCGGTAATGAGGCGAAAGCAATTCGGTCAGTACCATCAGATTTTCGGGTGAGTCGTCGACGATCAGGATGGTGGCGTTGTGAGGTGTCAACATATGTCTTCCATGACGCTATCCCTGTGAGGTCGAGTATAGAGCCAATTGCTGCCAAATCATAAGGTTCGCCCCCATCGGGGAGAAAGAGGCCTGCCCGGATGGGCAGGCTGTCTGATGCCGGAAAGGGGCGCGTCACGCAGCGCGGCCGTCACCCCAGCAGCGAATGGCTTCTGCCACGTCAAACTTGCCCTCCAGCAGGGCACGGCCGAGGATGATCCCCTTGACGCCGGTTCCCTTGAGCGCCTCGATATCCGCAAGACCGCCGATACCGCCGGAGGCCTGGAAGCCGACGCTCGGGTAGCGGGCACAGAGATCCCGGTAGAGTTCGACGTTGGTGCCCGCCAGGGTACCGTCCCGGCTGATGTCGGTGCAGAGCACGTGTCTGAGCCCGGCGGGGAGGAAGCGCTCGATCAGCGCCTCGATGGAGATGCCGCTGTTCTCCTGCCAGCCAGCCACCGCGATGTGGCGATTGCCCTGTTCATCGATGTTGACATCCAGGGCCAGCACGATGCGCTCGGGGCCATATTTCTCCATCCAGCTGGCCACCAGATCCGGGGATTTGACGGCGGTGGAACCGATCACCACCCGACTGGCGCCGGCCGCCAGCAAGTCGGCCACATCCTGTTCGCTGCGCACACCGCCGCCGACCTGCACCGGTGCCTCGGTGGCGGACAGCAGCTGGGCGATGAGGGCCAACTGGCGGGCCTTGGCATCCTTGGCACCGTCCAGATCCACCAGGTGCAACTGCGCCGCCCCCTGGCTGACATAGTCATCGAAGCGGGCCTGCGGGTTGTCGCTGTAGGCGGTTTTCTGGCCGTAGTCGCCCTGGTAGAGGCGCACGACCTGACCGTTGATAAGGTCGATTGCGGGAATAATCATGCCTGTCATAGCTCCAGAAAGTTTTGCAGTAGGCGGGCACCGGCCGGGCCGGATCGCTCCGGGTGGAATTGGGCGCCAAAGAAGTTGTCCCGCCCGACGATGGCGGTAAAGGGCAGGCCGTAGTCGCAGGTCGCCAGGGTCGCGTCGGTCACCTCCAGCGCATAGGAGTGGACAAAGTAGAAGTAGCTGCCGCTGGGGATGCCTTTGAGTAGCGGGTGGGTCTCGTCGTGCTCAATCTGGTTCCAGCCCATGTGGGGCAGGCGCAGGTTGCCCACCTCCATCAGGCGGATCCTGCCAGGCACGATGCCGAGGCAGTCGATGAGCGCTCCTTCGCTGCCATCGGCGCTCATGTTCTCTTCCGAGGCCTGTGCCAGCATCTGCATGCCGAGGCAAAAACCGAGCAGCGGCTGCTTGGCGGCGCGAATGAGGGGCACCAGTTCCCGCTGATTGAGGTTCTTCATGGCGGCGATGGCGGTGCCGACGCCGGGCAGGATCAGCTTGTCCGCCTGCTCGATATCGGCGGCCTTGCAGCTCACCCTGGGCTGCACGCCGAGGCGCTCGAACGCCATGCGCACCGAGGCGAGATTGGCGCAGCCGGTGTCGATGATGACCAGGTTCTGTTTCCCCATCACAGCACCCCCTTGCTGGAGGGAAGCTCGCTCCCTTCCACGCGAATGGCCTGGCGCAGGGCGCGCCCAAAGCCTTTGAACAGCGCCTCCACCTGATGGTGGGTGTTGCCGCTGCCCACCTTCATCTGCAAGGTGATGGCCATGGCGTCAGAGAGGGAGCGGAAGAAGTGGGGCACCATCTCGGTGGCCATCTCTCCCACGCTGTCGCGACCAAAGCCGCTCGGGCAGTCGAACACGAAGTAGGGACGGCCGCTCAGATCCAGCGCCGTGGCCACGTCCAGCTCGGTCAGCGAGGTGTTGTCAGCCTCCTGGCGGGGACGCCCGTCGATCACCGCCTGCACCTCGTCCATCGCCAGCACGAAGCCGAAGCGGCCGATGCCGCGCTTGTTGCCAAGGGCCTGGCGCAGGGCTTGACCCAGTGCCAATCCCACATCTTCCACCGTGTGGTGATCGTCGATGTGCAGATCGCCGCTCACTTTGAGCTTGAGGCGAAAGCCCGCGTGGGTCGCTATCTGATCCAGCATGTGATCGAAGAAGCCGATGCCGGTGGCGATCTGGTTGCCACCGCTCTTGTCGAGATCCACCGCCACCTGGATGCGGGTCTCCTTGGTGTAGCGCTCCACCTCGGCCACGCGCCCCTTGGAGAGCAGCTGATCACGAATGGCATTCCAGCCGTGATCTTGCGGGTGGTAGCGTATGCCGCGGATGCCCATGTTCTCGGCAAGCTGGATGTCGGTCTGTCTGTCGCCAATCACGAAGGAGTTGGCAAAGTCGATGCGGCCCGAGGCGAGATACTCCTTCACCAGCCCAAGGTGAGGCTTGCGGCAGCTGCAACCGTCGGTGGGGAAGTGGGGACAGATCAGCACTTGCTCCCAGGTGACGCCCTGGGATTCGAAGAGGTGCATCATCAGGTCGTGAGGCGGCTGGAAGTTTTCAAGGGGCAGGCTGGCGGTGCCGAGCCCATCCTGGTTGGTCACCATCACCAGCACGTAGCCGGCGGCCTGGAGCTCACGCAGCACAGGTATCACCATGGGCTCGAAGCGCAGCTTCGCAAGGCTGTCCACCTGCTTGTCGGTGACCGGCTCCTCGATCAGGGTGCCGTCACGGTCGATAAACAAAAACGGGGTTTTCATCGCTACATCCTTGCTTGTCTTACAGAGAGGGTGGGGGCAGGTCACGCAGCACGGCCAGCACGGCGTCCATTTCGCCCTGATAGCCGATGGTGATGCGGATGCTGTTGTCAAGGCCAGGCTTGCTGGAGAAATCACGCAAGATGATGCCGGCGGCCTTCATGGCGGCGAACACGGCGGCGCCATCCACGAAGCGCACCAGCACGAAGTTGCCCTTGTCCTCGAACACTTCCTTGACGCAGGGCAGACGAAGCAGCTCCGCCTTGATGAGCGCCTTTTGCTTGTTGAGCTCCTGCACCCGCTCCTGCATCAATTCCAGCCCCATGGGAGAGAGCGCCTGGGCGGCAATCTGGGCGATGGGGTCGGGAATGGGGTAGGGCGCGATCACCTTGGCCAGCATGGCAATCACCTCGGGATCCCCCAGGGTAAAGCCGCAGCGGATCCCTGCCAGGGCGAAGGCCTTGGAGAGGGTGCGGGTCACCACCAGGTTCGGGTATTGGGCGAGCAGGTCCACCACGGAGGCCTCCGGGCAGAACTCGATGTAGGCCTCGTCCACGACGATGATGGCGCGGTCCCGGGCCTTCTCCAGCAGGGCGACGAGTCCCTTGCGGCCCACCAGATCCCCGGTGGGATTGTTGGGGGAGCAGAGGAACACCAGCTTCACGTCAGAGAGGCGATCGGCGATGGCGGGCCAGTCCGGCTGACGGCTGGCGGTCAATGGCTGCTCGACAATCCCCACGCCACAGGTCTCGGCGCTGATGGCGTACATGCCGTAGGTGGGGGGGCAGATGAGGATCTGATCTTCCCCCGCCTCGCAGAAAGTGCGGATCAGCAGCTCGATGGCCTCGTCGGCGCCGCGGCTCACCAGCACCTGATCCGGATTGACCCCGGCGTAGGCGGCATAGCCATTCACCACCTCGGCCGGCTGGCACTCGGGATAGCGGTTGAGGCGGCTCCCCTCGACGGTGAAGGGGTAGGCCAGGGGGGCCTCATTGGCATTGAGCCAGACGTGGCCCTGGCCGCCGATGCGGCGAGCGGACTGGTAGGGAGTGAGAGCCCGCACGACGCGACGGGCCAGATTGACGATGCTCATGACAGATCCTTCTGCTGTGCTGTTTGTTGGGGCTCGGCGGCCAGGGCGTTCAACCTGAGGGTGACGGCATGCTTGTGGGCATCGAGCCCCTCGGCCTGGGCGATGCGCTGGACGATGGGGCCAAGGCCGCGAATGCCGTCTGCAGTGAGCTCCTGTACCGTGTAGCGGCGCTGATAGTCAGCAAGCCCCAAGCTCGAGCAGGTGCGGGCATAGCCGTAGGTGGGCAGGGTGTGGTTGGTGCCGCTGGCGTAATCACCGACCGACTCCGGTGTCCATGCCCCGAGGAAGATGGAGCCCGCGTTCTCGAGCTTGTCCAGCAGATCCCGGGGGGCCCGGGTCTGCACGATGAGGTGTTCCGGGGCATAGGCGTTGGAGATGGCGCAGGCCTCCTCCAGGTTGTCGCAGAGGATCACCAGGCTTGCCTTCAGGGCTTGCTCGGCGATGTCGCGGCGGCTGAGGTCGGCGAGTTGCGCCTGGATCTCGCTGCCGATGGCATCGGCCAGGGAAGCGGAGGTGGTCACCAGCACCACCTGGCTGTCGGGGCCGTGCTCGGCCTGGGAGAGCAGATCCGATGCCACGAAGGCCGGGTTGGCGCTCTCGTCTGCGATCACCAGCACCTCGGAGGGGCCGGCTGGCATGTCGATGGCGGCGCCCCGCCAGTCACGGGAAACCTGGCCCTTGGCTTCGGTCACATAGGCGTTGCCCGGGCCGAAGATCTTGTCCACCTTGGGGATGGTTTGCGTGCCATAGGCCATGGCCGCGATGGCCTGGGCGCCGCCGATGGCGAACACCTGACGGACGCCACAGGCGCGGGCGGCAAACAGGATCTCGTCGCTCGCCGGAGATGGGGTACAGAGCACCACCTCACGGCAACCGGCCAGACTTGCCGGAATGGCCAGCATCATCACGGTGGAGGGGAGCGGCGCGCTGCCTCCCGGGACATAGAGGCCGACCCGGCTGATGGGTTGGGTGCGCAGCTCGCACAGTACCCCGGGCTGGGTTTCGACTCGGACGACGGGCTGTACCTGGGCGGCGTGGAAGGTACGGATATTGGCGATGGCGGCCTCGATGGCACCCTTGATGTCATCACCGAGTCGAGCGCAGGCGGCATCCACTTCCACGTCGCTCACCCGAAGCTGTTCGCGGGGCGCGCGTTCGAAACGCTGGCTCAGCTCGCGCAGGGCCTCATCGCCCCGGCTGCGTACCGCAGCAATGATGTCTCGCACCACGGTACCGATGTCGGCTTCATCGCCAAGGGCGGGCCGGGTCAGGACCTCGGCTTGCCGGGCGGGGGAGAGGGTCTTCCAGATCAGGGTCTGCATGATGTGTCTTCCTTATTCCATCTCTCTTGGCTTATTCCATCATCTTTTCAATGGGCAGCACCAGGATGGAGCTGGCACCCAGGGCCTTGAGCTGTTCCATGGTCTCCCAGAACAGGGTTTCGCTGGAGACGACGTGCAGGGCCACCTGGTTGGTGTCACCGGCGAGCTGCATGATGGTGGGACGTTCCGCCCCCGGCAGCAGATCGGTGATGGCATCGAGCTTGTCTTTGGGGGCGTGCAGCATGATGTATTTGCTTTCGCGCGCCTGCTGCATCCCCTGGATGCGGGGCAGCAGCTTGTCGATGAGTTTCTGCTTGGCATCGTTCAGAGGGTTGGGAGCCTGCACCAGGACGGCCTTGGAGCGGTAGATCACCTCGACCTCTTTCAGGCCGTTGGCTTCCAGGGTCGCGCCGGTGGAGACCAGATCGCAGATGGCATCGGCCAGACCCGCGCGGGGGGCCACTTCCACCGAGCCGCCCAGCATCACGCTCTTGAAGCCCAGGCCCTTCTCGTCGAAGAAGCGCTTGAGCAGACCGGGGTAGGAGGTGGCGATGCGTTTGCCGGCAAGGCTCTCGGGTCCTGTGTAGTTGACATCGTCCGGCACCGCCAGAGAGAGGCGGCAGCCGCCGAAGTCGAGCTGCTTGAGGGTCTTCACCGCAAAGGGCTGCCCCTGGGCTGCGCGGATGAGCTGCACCTCTTCGAGAACGTTCTCGCCGATGATGCCAAGATCGACCACCCCTTCCATCACCAGACCCGGGATGTCGTCATCGCGCACTCGCAGAATGTCGATGGGCATGTTCTCGACATGGGCGATGAGGCGCTGTTCCCGCAGGTTGATCTTGAGGCCGCAGCTCTTGAAGAGGGCCTGGGAATCCTGGCTCAGACGACCGGATTTTTGCATGGCGATGCGCAGACGTTGTGTTTCCATTGCTCGATTTCCTTCTAGTCAAAAACGAAAAACCCTCGGAAGTATGTGCTTCCGAGGGTTCATGAATCTTGCGGTCCTTTTGGAAGTCACCAGTTAAGTGTCTTCCAGCAGTCAACCTCCTGAAAGACTATTCGGGATGATGATGGTGATGATGAGTCTTCAGGTTGGTGAACTTCATGATGTAATCAATCCTTTACAAATCAGATGCCGTTGTTGACGCCCGATTTAAACTACCTGCCTTGACAGAAAATGCAACCGAAAAATGTGATCCGGACGATTAAAGTTGAGAAAACGGTTTTCTGGTCGATAACTAGACAATGAGATGCCAAAGGAGGCGACATCATGCCCAGCCAGGACCTGTTATTTCCCATCCTGCCCCGCGCACCCTCGACACCGAGCCCGGATGACATCAAGCGGGAGGTGACCCAGATCAGCCAGAAACATCAGCTGCGCAAGATAGGCACCGACAATGGCGGCGGTGGCCAGCATCACCAGCAGAGAGAGCAGCCGCCAAAGCCTGATCAACCAGCGGTGCAGGATGATGATCACAAACCGGATCCGGACCACCGGATTGATCTCTTCGTCTGAACGCATTATCAGTCCCGCTTTTTCCGCGCTTTTGGCATAATGCCCGCTTTTGCAGCGGGACATGCCTTTGACCATCATCCAGACCCTGTTCAAGCCAGACGGCCCCCTGGCCCGCCATATTGACGGCTTCAAGGCCCGTGCCCCGCAACTGGAGATGGCCGAGGCGGTGTCGCGCGCCATCAAGCAAGGTGGCCGCTTGCTGGTGGAGGCTGGAACGGGCACTGGCAAAACCTATGCCTATCTGGTGCCTGCGCTGGAATCCGGCAAGCGGGTGGTGATCAGCACCGGGTCCAAGAACCTGCAGGAGCAGCTCTTCTATCGGGATCTGCCCACCATCACGGGGGCGCTTCACTACACCCCGCCGGTGGCACTGCTCAAGGGGCGCAGCAATTACCTCTGCATCGAGCGGATGAACCGGCTGTTGAGTGAATCCCATCTGCAAAAGCCCGAGATCCTGAGCGATCTCGTGAAGGTCAAATCCTGGTCGACCGCCACCGACAACGGCGATGTGGGGGATATCCCGGGGCTACAGGAGAACGCCGAGATCCTTGCCCACGTCACCAGCACCAACGACAACTGCCTGGGTCGCGACTGCCCCTATTACGATGATTGTCACCTGGTCATCGCCCGGCGCCGTGCCATGGACGCCCAGGTGGTGGTGATCAACCACCACCTCTTTTTCGCCGACATGGCGGTCAAAGACACCGGCTTTGGCGAGCTGGTGCCCGAGGCGCAGGTCTATGTATTCGACGAGGCGCACCAGCTGCCCGAGATCGCCAGCCATTACTTCGGCAAGTCCGTGGGCAGCCGCACCATCCAGGATTTGGCGCAGGATATCCAGCTCGCCTACCGGGCAGAGGCTCATGACATGGCCCAGCTTGGCAAGGCGGCGGACAGGCTCGCCATTGCCAGTCAGGATCTGCGCCTTGCCTTCGGCGTGGAGGGGGGGCGCGGCAACACCCGGGATCTGCTGAGACAATCCCTCTGGGCCCAGGCGCTGGCCCGCCTCAACGATGCCATCGGGCTCTGTTATGAAGTGCTGAAACTGGCGCTCGGGCGGGGGGAGCAGCTGGATCACTGTTTCGAGCGCATCAGCGAGCTGCGCACCCGCCTTGGGGAGGTGCTGGCGGTCAACCAGACCGGTTTCTCCTACTGGTATGACTGTTCGCGTCTGCACTTTACCCTCAATCTGACGCCGCTGTCGGTCGCCGAGCGCTTCGGTGCCGAGGTGCAGCGCCCCGAGGTGGCCTGGGTCTTCACCTCGGCCACCTTGACGGTGGACAATCGCTTCGCCCACTTCGTCGCCGAGATGGGGCTGGCCGGCAGCGCCGAACTCATTCTCGACAGTCCGTTCGATTACGCCGAGCAAGCGCGCCTGTGCGTACCCCGTTTCCTGCCAGAGCCCAATGCCTTCGGGCGCGGGGAGCAGCTGGCGACCCTGATGATCCCCCTCATCAACAAGACGCCGGGGGGGTGCTTCTTCCTCTGCACCAGCCATCAGGTGATGCGCCAGGTGGCCGAGGTGCTACGCCGGGAAATCGGCCGCACCGTCCTGCTGCAAGGGGAAGACAACAAGCAGCGGCTGCTCAAGACCTTCGTGGAAAACGGTCGGGCCGTGCTGGTGGCCACCAGCAGTTTCTGGGAGGGGATAGACGTGCGGGGGGCGGCATTGTCCTGTGTTATCATCGACAAGCTGCCCTTTGCGAGCCCGGACGATCCCCAGCTCAAGGCGCGGGTGGAAGATTGCAAGCTCAAGGGGGGAGATCCCTTTGCCGAGCTGCAGTTGCCCAAGGCGGTGATTGCCCTCAAGCAGGGGGCGGGGCGGCTCATACGTGATCGCAGTGATCACGGCGTACTGGTTATTTGTGATCCCCGTGTGGTCAACAAGCCCTATGGCGCCACCTTCATCAAGAGCCTGCCTGCCATTCCACGGACCCGGGAGCTGGCGACCCTGGGAGAATTTTTCGGACCACGGGAGTGAGTCCGCCGCGCCGGGGCTGATTGCACCCGGCCATGCATGACGGCAGGCCTTGGCCATGCTGACGATTTAACTGACTGATGTGAAGAGAATAAAAAGAATGGATGAGTTGAAGATCCTGGCCGTGGATACCGCCACCGAAGCCTGCTCCGCAGCCCTCTTGGTGGGCGATACCCTCTACTCCCGCTGGGAAGAGGCGCCCCGTGACCATACCCGCAAGATCCTGCCCATGGTTCAGGCTCTGTTGGATGAAGCCGGTCTATCGTTGGATGAGCTCGACGCCATCGCCTTCGGTCGTGGGCCTGGCTCCTTCACCGGGGTACGGATCGGGATCAGCGTGGCCCAGGGGCTCGCCTTTGGTGCCGGCGTGCCGATGATCGGTGTCTCCACCCTGGCAGCCATGGCCCAGGGGGCCCATAAGCTGGAAGGGGCCGAGCAGGTGCTTGCCGCCATCGATGCGCGCATGGACGAGGTCTATTTCGGCCACTACGCCTTGGTGGACGGGGTGATGACGCTGGTGGGCGAGGAGGTGGTGAGCGAACCAGCCGCACTGGTGCAGGCCCGTGACAAGCTGACTGGCGCGGTGAGCTGCGTTGGCACCGGTTTTGAAACCTATGGCGAGACCCTGGGCGGCCTGGCAGATGCGCTGATGCCAAGCCTGGTGCGTTTCCCGGCGGCCGCCGACATGCTGCCTCTGGCACGCCAGGCCTGGTTTGCGGGTGAGGCGGTGCCGGTTGAGCAAGCCACCCCTGTCTATCTGCGTGACAAGGTGACCTGGAAGAAACTGCCGGGTCGCGAATAGGCGGCAACGGCTGCCCCGGGCTGCTTTGTCGGACGATGAAGGAGAGACGAATGAGAAAATCCGTGATCATGCTGGGATTGGTGGGGCTGCTGCTGGGCGGTTGCAGCACGGTGCCCAAAGAGCTTGCCTATGAGCCTGCGGATCAGCTGGTGGCCTATCAACCCGCCCTGCAGGGGATGGAAGGCAAGCCGGCCCGCTGGAGCGGTGTCATCTCGGCGGTCCACAACAAGGCGGATCAGAGTGTCATCGAGGTGGTCTATCTGCCCCTCAAGTCCAACGGGGTGCCGGAGCAGACCGAGCAGAGCCCAGGTCGTTTTCTCGCCATCATGCAGGGGTTTGTCGACCCGACCCTCTATGCCAAGGGTCGCAGCCTGACGGTGCTCGGCACCCTCGACAAGCCGGTGGACAGCCAGATTGGCGAGCACAAGTATCGCTTCTCGGTACTCAAGGTGACGGGGAGCAAGCTGTGGCCACCGGTGAAGGAGGTGGAGATCCGCTACATGGATCCCTACTTTTACGATCCTTTCTATGATCCCTTCTGGCCCAGACGGCCCCTGCGCCGCTGAGGAGCCCGGATGACGGCGACATTGCAGGAGCGCAGGCTGTGCCTGGCGGACGGGCGGCACATCGCCCTGCTGGACAATGGTCAGGAGGGCAGACCGCTGCTGGTGGCCCTCCATGGCTGGCTCGACAACGGTGCCAGCTTTTTGCCTCTGGCCCCCTGGCTGGGGGCGTTTCATCTGGTCTGCGTCGACCTGCCGGGCCATGGTCACTCCGATCACAAGTCGACTCCCTATGTCTTCGTGGACTGGCTGGATGATCTCTACCAGATCACCCAGGCCGCGGGCTGGCAGCGTTTCATCCTGCTTGGTCACTCCCTGGGGGCGCTGATTGCCTCTGCCTATGCCGGCGTCTTTCCCGAGCAAATCGAGCGGCTCATTCTGCTGGAGGGGCTCGGCCCCTTGAGCCAGCCCGACGAGGAGGTACCGGGCCAGCTGCGCCGCGCCATCCTCAACCGCACTCGTACCCGTGAGCGTGCAACCAGTGGATTTGCCACCCTCGAGGAGGCGGTGGCTGCCCGCTGCAAGGTGGCGGACATCCCCCCGAGTGCGGCACGCCTTATCTGCGAGCGACAACTGGAGGCGCGGGCAGGGCGCTGGTATTGGCGCAGTGATCCCCGTCTTCGCGATCTCTCGCCCCTGCGCATGAGCGAGGGGCAGGCCCAGGCCCTGATCCGGGCCATCGCCTGTCCGGTGCTCTTTATCCGGGGAGAGCAGGGCTTCCCCGGGCTCCTGGCACAGTGGCAGTTGCGGGAGGCGGCCTTTGGCCACATTGAACGGGTGACAGTGGCAGGAGGCCATCATTTTCATATGGAAAATTCATCAGAAACCGCCGTTTATATCGAAAACTTCGCTCAAATCCGGTAGGATCGGCGGCTTTGAATCATGTCAGGTTTGCTTTCTCCCTCACATTTCCCGTTGTTAATTCACTGTTAATTGATGTTGCCTTATGTAAATATGTGCGGCATTAGAGCATGAACTTAAAACAACTGATTGAAATGGATGTGACAGGGACGGAGGCAACACAGTGAGCGCACAGGTGCGAGTTATGCAGGAGAAGTTCGTGGAAAGAGTCTGGCTGAAGCGTTATCCAGAAGGGGTGCCCGCCGAGATCAATCCAGACCAATACGGCTCTCTGGTCGAGATGTTTGAAGAGTCGGTGAACCAGTTCGCCGATCAACCCGCCTTCGTCAACATGGGGCAGACCATTACCTACCGCCGGCTGGAGGAGCAGTCCCGAGCCTTCGCCGCCTACCTGCAAAACGAGCTGAAGCTCGGCAAGGGGGACAGGGTGGCTGTGATGATGCCGAACCTGCTGCAATACCCCATCGCGGTATTCGGCATCCTGCGGGCCGGCATGACGGTGGTGAACGTCAACCCCCTCTATACCCCGCGCGAGCTGGAGCATCAGTTGAAAGATTCCGGCGCCAAGGCCATCGTCATCGTCTCCAACTTTGCCCACACCCTGGAAAAAGTGGTGTATGACACCCCGGTCAAGCATGTGATCCTGACCCGGATGGGAGACAACCTGGGGCTGGCCAAGGGGACCCTGGTCAACTTCGTGGTCAAATACGTCAAGAAGCTGGTGCCCAAGTACAACCTGCCCCATGCCAGCACCATGCGCCAGGCCCTCGCCAAGGGGCGCTACCTGCAGTACATCAAACCCGAGATCAGCAACCAGGACATCGCCTTCCTGCAATACACCGGCGGGACCACCGGCCTCTCCAAGGGGGCCATGCTGACTCATCGCAACATGATCGCCAACGTCGAGCAGTGCCTCGGTGTCTATGGCCCTGTGCTGGAGCGCGGCAAGGAGTTCGTGGTCACGGCGCTGCCGCTCTATCACGTCTTCGCCCTGACGGTGAACTGCCTGCTGTTCATGCGTCTGGGGGGCTACAACCTGCTCATCAGCAACCCCCGCGACATCCCGGGCTTTGTCAAAGAGATCAAGAAGTATCCTTTCACCTGCATCACCGGGGTCAATACCCTGTTCAACGCTCTGGTCAACAACGACGAGTTCAAGGGCATGGATTTTGCCAAGCTCAAGCTCACCATCGGTGGTGGCATGGCGGTGCAACGGGCGGTGGCCGAGCAGTGGAAGGGGCTGACCGGCACCCCGCTGCTGGAGGGCTATGGCCTGACCGAGTGCTCGCCCCTGGTGAGCGTCTGCCCCTATGATCTGGTGGATTACAACGGCTCCATCGGCCTGCCGGTCTGCTCCACCGAGATCCGTCTGGTGGATGACGAGGGGAACCAGGTCACCGAACGGGGTGCCCCCGGCGAGATGCAGGTGCGCGGTCCTCAGGTGATGACCGGCTACTGGCAGCGCCCGGAGGCGACCGCCGAGGTGATGCAGGATGGCTGGCTCTGCACCGGCGACATCGCGGTATGCGACGAGCAGGGTTTCTTCAAGATCGTCGATCGCAAGAAGGACATGATCCTGGTCTCCGGCTTCAACGTCTACCCGAACGAGATAGAAGACGTGGTGGCCCTGCATCCCAAGGTGCTGGAGGTGGCCGCCGTCGGCGTACCCAACCCGGTGTCCGGCGAGCAGGTGAAGATCTTCGTGGTCAAGAAAGATGCAAAGCTGGCGGAAGAGGAGATAATTGCCCACTGCCGCAAACATCTGACTGCCTATAAGGTGCCGAAACTGGTAGAATTTCGCGACGAACTTCCCAAGACCAACGTGGGCAAGATCCTGCGCCGCGTGCTGCGCGACGAGGAGATTGCCAAGCAGTAACCGGCATGCACTGCTTTGCAGTCCAGCGCTGTCGTTATGCAAAACCGTGGGACATCCACGGTTTTTTCTTTTTGGATCCGACCAACGTGCAGGCAACGATGCAATATCAACTCATTTCACAGCAAGCCGAACTGGATCAGTATCTCGCTTCTCTGGCCGACGTTCCCCTGGCCATCGATACCGAATTCGTTCGCACCCGTACCTACTATCCCCAGCTCGGTCTGTTCCAGATCTACGATGGCAAGCAGCTTGCCCTGCTCGATCCCCTGACCCTGGAGCTCTCCGGTTTGTGGCAGCGCCTCGGTCGGGCCGGACAGATTGCCATCCTGCACGCCTCCGGTGAGGATCTGGAACTCATCCAGCATCAGGCGGGTCACCTGCCCAACCAGATGCACGATACCCAGCTGGCGGCAGCCTTCCTGGGCCATGGCGTGTCGGTGGGTTTTGGCGCCCTGGTCAACGAATTCCTCGGGGTCGAGCTTGAGAAGGATCAGGCCCGTACCGACTGGCTGGCGCGCCCCCTTACCCCTCGTCAGCTGGAATATGCCGCGGCGGATGTCTTCTACCTCATGCCCCTCTACGAGAAGGTGATGGCCAGACTGCGCGAGAGCGGCAAGTTCCCCTGGTTCGAGCAGGAGTGCCAGAACCACTCCGCCCGCAAGACCCAGGGCAGCGATCCCCGTCAGGCCTACCTCGAGATAGTCAACGCCTGGCAACTGGGTCGCCGCGAGCTGGCCATCCTGCGCGAGCTGGCCGCCTGGCGCCAGCAGGAAGCGGTACGCCGGGATCTCGCCCTCAACTTCGTGGTCAAAGAGCTGCACCTGTTCAAGGTGGCGGAGCGTCGTCCCGCTTCGCTGCGGGATCTCAACGAGCTGGGCCTCTCGCCCATCGAGATCAAGATCCACGGCAAGCGGATGCTGGACATCGTCGCCGCCGCCCAGCAGAGCGACCCTGCGAGCTGGCCCGATCCCATCCGCCGTCTGGTGGACTTCCCCCAGTACAAGGCCGAGCTCAAGCGCATCAAGGCCATGGTGGAGGAGAAGGCCAAGGCCAGCAACATTCCACCGGAGCTGGTGGCGAGCAAGAAGATCATCCACCAGTACTTCACCTGGAGCTGGCGCATGAGTGCCGAGGAGCGGGCCAGGGCGGACAAGCCCATGCTGCTGCAAGGGTGGCGTCATGAGCTGGTAGGCCACCTGCTGGCCCAGTGACGAGTACGCAGTACGAGAAGGGGAGTCCATGACTCCCCTTTTTCATGCCTGTGCGGCTGCCCCCAGGGGTTGCCGGGATCGTCGCGCCAGGGGGGTGGTCATGATGGGAAGCGAGTAGGGGTGGAGGAGGAAAATGGCGGGCACAAAGGGTGCCCCCATCAGAGTTCGTGAGCGTGGAATCCCTTGCGGTAGCGGGCCTCGCAGCGCGGGCAGCGTTGCAGGGTCGGATCCTGTTCCAGCTGTTCTGGGAGCAGCGGCTCCTCACAATCGGAGCAGAAGCCATAGAGCCCCAGATCCATCTGGCAGAGCGCCGCGTCGAGCCGCTTGAGACGTGCCACGCTGTGTTCCACCCCGGGCAGATCGAGACGGCTGGTCAGATCAACCAGTTGATCCCGCTCGCAGCGCTCCACTTTCTGTGCCCAGTCATCTTGTCGACAGGCCTTGAGCTGACGGATCAGCTCCTCTCTTGTTTGCGCCCAGTCGGTCAGAAGGCGCTGATGCCATTCGGCCAACCGGGCTTGCGTCACTTCACACACAGCAGCCCCCAAAAACGAGTGATAAAACTCGGCCAGTATAGGGAAACCCGCGGTTTATCAAGATGACATGAGTCAAGTTAACCGTGCTTTGGCAGGTTTTTCCGGCAGGTGCTGCGGCTTGCCGGTGATGACGTAGAGCACCCCCGCCACCAGACAGACGACACCCACCAGGGTACTCATGGGGGGCATGATCCCGCGCAGCATAAAGGCGTACAAGAGTCCCGCCAGAGTCTCGAACACGATGAGCGGCCCGACCAGCACGGTCGGCAGGCGCTGGCTCGCCTCGTTCCAGCACAGGGTGCCGAGCCAGGAGCAGAAGAGCCCCACCGCCCCCATCAGCAGCACGAAGCGCAGGGGCGTTGGCCCGAAGGGCAGGGGAAAGTCCGGTGCGCTCAGGGCAAGATGGCCGAGACTGCCGAGATAGGCAATGAGCGCTACCGGCAGGGTCACCAGCCCCTGGGCGGTGGCCCAGACGGCCGGACTGCGGCCCGGGTGCTCGCGCAGCCAGCGGGCGTTGCGCAGGGGATACCAGGTCCAGCACAGCACGGCGCCCACCGCCAGGGCGAGCCCAAGCAGTTGTTCGGTGCGCGCCTCGGTGTGCCAGGTCAGCTCGGCGCTGTTGACCAGATAGAGGCCGGCCCCCATCAGCACCAGGGACGGGTAGAGCCGGGTGCGGGAGAGGCGACCGTCCCGTGCGCCATAGAGGCGGTTGGCGGCCAGGGCCGTCACCGCCGGCAGGGTGCCGATAAACATGGCTGCCAGGGGCGAGCCGATGCGCAAGATGGCCCCCGACAGGCAGAAGTAGTAGAGGAGGTTACCCACCAGAGTGAGGGCGAGGGCCTCTCGCCAGTCGCTGGCCGAGAGGGCCGCCAGGTGTTTGCGGGCCTGCCAGGCGAGCGGCAGTACGATGAGGCCGAAGGCGAGGTAGCGGCCGCTCGCGAGCAGGGCGGGGGGGTAGCCGTCCACCAAGAGGGGGGCGACGAAGATGAGCCCCCACATCAGGCCGGCCAGCAGGGCAAACAGGACTCCGAACAACATGTTTCATATCCGGTAAAGAAGAAGGAGGCCAGCCTAGCAGGGGGGAAGGGGGGCGTATTGAACCAGATTGCGCTTTAGCGGCCAGCCTGCACCTGTTTCTGGTAGCGGACCGGGGTGGTGCCATAGCGGCGCAGGAAGGCACGGTTGAGGTGGGACTGATCGGCCAGACCACAGGTGGCGGCCACCTCGGCAGCGGGCAGGCCGGCGGCCAGCCACCCCTTGGCGCGTTGCAGGCGGATGGCCATCAACATCTGCTGGGGGGTGACGTGAAAGCGGGCCTTGAAGCTGCGCTGGAAGTGGTAGGGGCTGAGGTTCACTGCGCCGGCCAGCTCGGCCAGGGTAATGGGGCGAGCGAAACAGGCCTGCATATAGTCGATGGCGCGGCCCAGAGGGTGGGCCGCTTCGCGCGGGGCCGCCAGGGCTCGGGCATGGGGGCGCAGGGTCTCGCACACCCTCAGCAGCAGGCCGTCGGCGGCGAGCTCGCTGTCACAGTGCCAGAGGGCATCCAGGGCCGCCTGCAGGACGGGGGCAGTGCGCGGATCGCTTTGCACGGCATCGGTGAAATACCAGTCGCGCTCGCCGCTGATGGCCTCGAGCCGGTCGGCGGGCAGGTAGAGCATGCGATAGCGCCACCCCTGCTCGCAGGCTGACTCGCCCGTGTGCAGCTCATCGGGGTTCATCAGCACCAGGCTGCCGGGACCGGCCAGGAGCTGGCTGCCGCGATAGCGAAAGCGCTCGGCACCGCACTCGATGACACCAAGGCCAAACCCCTCGTGACTATGGGGATCGAAGATGTGGTGCTGGATGTGGGCGCGATAGAGCTCGGTCGCAGGCTGCCCCGGCAGGGCGCGGAAATCGGCCCTGTCGTGCTGATGGGTAAAGTTGACCGGCACTCCCTGCATCCTGACCTCCTGTCAATGAGCCTTCATCATAGGGCGCCGCGGGGCGGCGGCCAAGTCTAGGCCTGTGAGGCGCACTCGCGCTCGAGGGCGGTGCGGATCTCCTCTGCGGTCTTGATGGTGCGGATGCGACGAAACAGCTCGTCGGCCTGGGGGTATTCCCGCACTATGTAGGAGAACCACTGCTTGATGCGACTGGGGTAGTAGTCGGCCTTGTCGCTCGCCAGATCCTGCTCGGTGTAGGTCACCATCAGTTGCAGTACCTCGGCCCAGCTCATGTGGGCACACCCCGTCTTCATCACGTTGGCCAGGTTGGGGAGGGAGATGGCGCCCCGGCCCACCATGAGGGCATCGCAACCGGACACCCGGGCACAGGTCAGGGCATCGGCATGGTTCCAGATCTCGCCGTTGGCGGTGACGGGGATGGGCAGGGCGCGGCGGATGGCGTCCACGTACTCCCAGTGGGCCGGCGCCTTGTAGCCTTCGCGCTTGGTGCGGGCATGCACCGCCAGCTCGTTGGCCCCCCCCTGATAGACGGCCTGGGCGTTGTCCAGATAGAGATCCTTGTCATCGTATCCCAGGCGGATCTTGGCGCTCACCGACAGGTGGGCAGGCACGGCCTCCCGCACCGCCTTGACGATGCGATAGACGGTCTCGGGTTCCTTGAGCAGCACGGCGCCCCCCTTGCTCTTGTTGACCGTGGGGGCAGGGCAGCCGAAGTTGAGATCGACCCCGGGAGAGCCGAGCTCGATGGCCCGGATGGCATTTTCTGCCAGCCACTCCGGATGCTGTCCCAGCAGTTGCACCCGTACCGGGGTCCCTGCACGGGTCTTGCCATCCTGTTTCAGCTCGGGGCAGAGGCGATGGAAGACCTTGGCGGGCAGCAGTTGATCGACCACCCGGATGAATTCACTGACGCAGAGGTCGTAATTATTGACGGAGGTGAGGACCTCCCGCATCAGGTGATCCAGCACCCCCTGCATGGGGGCCAAAATAACGCGCATAGCTGCTTCCGAAGACAAGGGGAGAAAAAAGAGCGCAGATTGTAGTGGCAATGGCCGGGATTGTCAGCCGTCTGCCCACTCGATGGCCCCCATCGACGGCCGCAGACTGGGCCAGGCTGTCAGCTTTCGGGCCAACTCTGTTAGGCTAAAGGCAGAGATACATGCAGAGGAGTACCCATGAAACGCTGGTGTCTGATGGCCCTGGGCTGGCTTGCCTTCGCCACCGGGATAGTCGGGATAGTCCTGCCCCTGTTGCCGACCACCCCCTTCATGTTGCTGGCGGCGGCGCTGTTTGCGCGCTCCTCCCCCCGCTTTCATGGCTGGTTGCTGGCGCATCCCTGGTTTGGCCCCCCCATCCTCGACTGGCAGCAGTATCGCGGCATTCGCCGTCACGCCAGACGCCGCGCCATCATCTTCATCCTGATCTCGTTCTCGGTATCGCTGCTGGTGGTGCCGTTGCCCTGGGTGAGGTGGCTGCTGGTGGTCATAATGGTGATCCTGCTCACCTGGTTGATGCGTCTGCCGGTGCTGGAGCCGGTTGCAATGAAGAAGTGAAATCCCTAAGCTATCGCGGCAATAATGCTATGGAGTCGGCTCGTCATTTTTGCGTGACGGGCCTTTTTATTGCCCCCAGGCGGAGACCCCGTGCGCCGCCATGGCAGGGCTCAAAAAATAAGCGGTCAAATAATGAATCCGGAAACCCTGAAGTTTATCGAAGCGAGCATCAAGACCATTCCCGACTATCCGAAGCCGGGCATTCTGTTTCGCGACATCACCAGCCTGATCGAGAATGCCGAGGCCTTCAAGGCCACCATCGATCTGCTGGCCGATCATTACCGTGATCAAGGCATCACCAAGATTGTCGGTACCGAGGCCCGTGGCTTCATCTTCGGCGCCCCGGTTGCCTACGCCATGGGGCTGGGGTTCGTGCCGGTGCGCAAACCGGGCAAGCTGCCCCGCGCCGTTATCGAGGAGTCCTACGCCCTGGAGTACGGCACCGACACCCTGCAACTGCACACCGATGCCATCGTGCCCGGTGACAAGGTGCTGGTGGTGGACGATCTGCTGGCCACCGGCGGCACCGTCGATGCCACCGTCAAGCTCATCCGCCGCGCCGGCGGTGAGGTAGCGGATGCCGCCTTCATCATCTCCCTGCCGTCCCTGGGCGGTGATGCCCGCCTGACCGCCGCCGGCGTCAAGGTGGTCTCTCTGGTGGAACTCGCGGGGGCGTAAATCGCCCCTTCGCGCGGCAGGCCTCGTCACCCTGCTTTCTGCCGCAAACCGGTGCCTGAACGGGCACCGGTTTGAAATTCAAGCGATCCCTCCCAAGGCGGCGCATCCCCCATACAGCCTGCCCTCCATTTGTGTTAGCATCCAGCCTCAATGCCTCGTTTCCCAGCATCGAGATCTATGAGCTATCAGGTTTTGGCGCGCAAATGGCGCCCCCATACGTTTGAACAAGTGGTCGGCCAGCAACATGTGCTGACTGCCCTGACCAATGCCCTGGATCAGGGGCGGCTTCACCATGCCTACCTGCTGAGCGGGACCCGCGGCGTGGGCAAAACCACCATCGCCCGCATTCTGGCCAAGAGCCTCAACTGCGAACAGGGGATCAGCAGCCATCCGTGCGGTGTGTGCGATACCTGCCGCGAGATCGATCAGGGCAATTTCGTCGATCTGCTGGAAATCGATGCGGCGTCCCGCACCAAGGTGGAAGACACCCGAGAGCTGCTCGACAACGTGCAGTACCGTCCGGCCCGTGGTCGTTTCAAGGTGTACCTCATCGATGAAGTGCACATGTTGTCGCGCCACAGCTTCAATGCGCTGCTCAAAACCCTGGAAGAGCCGCCGCCCTATGTGAAATTCCTGCTGGCCACCACGGATCCGCAGAAGCTCCCCATCACCATACTGTCGCGCTGCCTGCAGTTTCATCTCAAGAGCCTGGATCAGACCCAGATCGCCAGGCAGCTCGAATGGGTACTGGACAAGGAGGGTCAACCCTTCGAGCCGCGCGCCCTGCTGGCCCTGGCCAAGGCGGCCGACGGCAGCATGCGCGATGCCCTGAGCCTCACCGATCAGGCGTTGGCCCACGGCAACGGCAGCGTGCGCCTGGAGAGCGTGCTCGCCATGCTGGGGACCCTCGATCATCACCACCTGCACCAGTTGCTGGAGGCGGTGCTGCGCCAGGATGCCCCGGCCACCATGGCCAAGATCACCGAGATTGCTACCCTGGGGCCGGATTTCGACCAGCTTCACGCCGAGCTGGAAGCCTTGCTCCATCGGGTGGCCATGGCGCAACTGCTGCCTGCGAGCGTGCAGGAGCAGGGGGCGGATGCCGATGCCTTGCTGCAGCTCGCCGGAGCCATGAGCCCGGAAGAGGTGCAGCTCTGCTATCAAATCGTGCTGGGGGGGCGCAAGGATCTGCCCTGGGCCCCTGACGGGCGCACCGCACTGGAGATGACCTGTCTGCGGATGCTGGCCTTCTCTCCCCGGCGCGAGGTGCTCCATCCCGCCAACCTGGCGGCCCAACCTCTCATGACAGGGCACTCCGGCGTGATGGCGGCAGCGAGGGAAAGCGCGTCGCTCCTGCCGGGAAAGCCCCAGGGGGCTGAGCCGGCCCCGGCTGCCAGCGCAGCACCACAGGCTCCCGCCGCGCCAGCATCGGTCCTTGAGGCCGAGCACGTCGCCCCCTCACCCAAGGCGGAGGAGGGCGCAGTGCTGGATCCGCTCTTTGCCGAGCAGGATGAGCTGCTGCGTGAGGCCGAACGGATGGGCTACGAGGCCGTGGTGCCCGCCAGTCCGCCTGCAGCAGAGCCAGCCTCTGCGCCGTTGGCGGCGGATGACGCCGGGCAGACGCAGCAGGTTGAGGTTCAAGGGGAAGACGTCGCCATCTCTTCGACCTCCAGCATGCAGAGCCTGCTTGGCAAACGCAATCTGCTGCGAAGCCGCCTGCGTGGCGAGCAGAGTGCAAACGCCGCGCCTGCCCGGGTCACCCCCGTCAAACCCGTGGCCGCGACCAAACCGGCCCCTGCGATGCCTGCCGTCGCGACTTCGCCCCAGGCCGAGGTGCAACCAGCGGCGCGGCCCGAGATACCGGGGCAGGGATCTGCCATGCAAGCGGGGTATGACGACCTGCCCCCTCTGGATGCCTATGAAGAGGGGGCCAGTGACTACGAAGAGTATCTGAATCAGGGGTTTGACGAGAGGTTTGCCAGTGCCCCGTTGCCCACGCGGGCAGTGACTTCCGCCCAGCCAGCTCCCGCCACCATGGCATCTCCTTCGCAGGAGGATCTGCCGCCCTGGGATCTGGGCGCTGACGCCGGCAGCGCGGATGCGGCGGCACCTGCGGTTGTCGCTATGGTGCCTGCCGCGCCTCCAGTGGTCGCCAGCGAGCCTCAGCCCGCCATTGCGTTGATGGAGACCATCGACTGGGATGCGCTGGAGAGCGACGAACAACCCGAGGAGGAGGGGGAGGTCGCCCGTCTGATCCCCTCGTCCTTGCTGGTCAATTGCGGGGACGCCTGGGCCGAGCTCATCGCCCGCACCGGGGTGGGTGGTCGGCTGCGTCAACTGGCCATCAACGCGGTGATGACCCGGGAAGGCAATCGGGTCTCCCTGCTGCTCAAACCCGAGCAGCGCCATCTGGTGAGCGACAAGGCCCGCGCCGATCTGGCCGAGATCATCGGTCCCGAGCTGGGCGGCCCGGTTCACATCGATGTGACCCTGGGCTCGGATCCCGCGCGGGAGACGCCGCTCGAGATAGAGCATCGTCTCTATCTCGGGGTGCGTGAACAGGTGAGCCGGGATCTGGCGGCGGATCCCAACGTACAATTCTTGCAGCAGCGTTTCGGCGCCGTGCTCCATCCCGAGAGCATCGAACCCCTGAGTCGCTGAGTTGCGGTGAAAAAACCGTGCCGGGGCTTACCCCCGGTTGAAAAGACCTTTGGCTGCCCCCACTTAGGGCAGATGAACCCACAGCCCGGCGCTGGATGCCGGATTTCAAGACGAGAGACGATCTATGTTTGGTAAAGGTGGAATGGGTAACCTGATGAAACAGGCCCAACAGATGCAAGAGCGCATGCAGAAGATGCAAGAGCAGCTGGCCCAGATGGAAGTGGTCGGTGAGGCGGGCGCAGGCATGGTCAAGGTGACCATGGCCGGCAGCCACAGCGTGCGTCGTATCGAGATCGATCCCAGCCTGATGGAAGATGACAAGGAGATGCTGGAAGATCTGGTCGCCGCCGCCGTCAATGACGCCGTGCGCCGCGTGGAAGAGCAGAACAAGGCCAAGATGGGCGAGCTGACCGGCGGCATGCAACTGCCCCCGGGCTTCAAGATGCCCTTCTGAGGATCCTGCCCGTATCCGTTTCCCCTCCTCTGTGAAGGGGAAAATGAAAAGGCCAGAGCCAAGCTCTGGCCTTTTGCATGTCAGCACACCCGGGAACGGCCATGCACAGATCATGGCGGGAGCTGCGTACTTGACTGCCCCAGGGGGGAGAAGCCCTCGACCAGATGATCGATGAGGGCGCGGGTGGCAGGCAGCAGACCGCGGCGTGAGGGGAAGACCGCGTGGATCACCTCCTGGCGCGGTGCCCAGTCGGGGAGCAGACGCACCAGCCGGCCATCGGCCAGGGGCTCATCCATCATCATGGTGGGCAGTTGCACGACCCCGAGCCCGTCGATCGCCCCCTGACGCAATGTCTGCATGTCGGTGGTGGCAAAGCGGGGGCTGTGGTGCTGTTTGACTCTGGCCCCATTGGGGCCCAGCAGGGTCCAGTGATGGCCTTCCAGGCTGGCGCCATGACCGAGGCTCGGCCATGACAGCAGATCTGCGGGGGCCCGGGGCATGCCGAGTGACGCGACAAGGGCCGGGCTTGCCACCAGACACTGGGTCGCATAACCCAGCACCCGCATGGCGAGATCGCTGTCCTCCAGGGGCAGTGGTCGCACCCTGAGCGCCATGTCCAACCCCTCCGCGACCAGATCCACCGCCCGGTTGACCCCGACGAGCTGCACCTTGACGCTGGGATGGGCCAGGGCGAAAGAGACCAGCATCCGTCCCACGTGAGCGTGGAGCAGATCGATGGGGCAGGCGATGCGCACCAGACCGCAAGGCTCGCTCTGGGTCGCGGCGATGAGATCCTGCGCCGCATCGGCTTCCACCAGCATGGCCCGGCAACGGGTGTAATAAGCCTGCCCGAGTTCGGTGACGGTGAAGCTGCGGGTGGAACGCTGGATAAGACGCACTCCGAGTCGCTCCTCCAGCATGGCGATGCGGCGGCTGAGCCGCGATTTTGGCATGCCGAGGGCCCTGCCAGCCTGGGCAAAGCCCCCGTGATCCACCACCTGGACATAGAAATAGAGGTCGTTGAGATCCTGTTGCATGGGTTTATCGTTCACAAAATAGGACGCTGATGGCAAATTTTACGTCTACCGGGTGCAGCGTTCCAGACTCACAATGCGAGCAACGGCACATCCCGTGACGATCACCCAGGAGAGCATCATGAAAAGAGTCATCGGTATTTACAGCGCCCCTCGACAACACTGGGTCGGTGACGGATTCCCGGTTCGCTCGCTGTTCTCGTATCAGACCCATGGCCGCGCCTTGAGCCCCTTCCTGCTGCTGGACAGGGCTGGTCCGGCACATTTCGAGCCCGCCGATCATGCCAGGGGCGTGGGGGAACACCCGCACCGTGGTTTTGAGACTGTCACCATCGTCTATGAAGGGGAGGTCGCCCATCGCGACTCGACCGGCCAGGGGGGGATCATCGGTCCGGGAGACGTGCAGTGGATGACGGCCGCCGCCGGCATCATGCACGACGAGTTCCACTCTCAGGGGTTCACCCGTCGTGGTGGCACCCTCGACATGGTGCAGCTGTGGGTCAACCTGCCCGCCAAACACAAGATGTCGACGCCCGGTTATCAGGGCATCACCAGCGACACCATCCCGCAACTGAGCCTCAAGGAGGGCGACGTGCGGGTGCGCATCATCGCCGGGAACGATGCCGGGTTGCAACAAGGCGAGGTAGAGGGGCCAGCCCGCACCTTCTCGCCCATGAACATCTGGGATTTGCGGCTCAAGGGCGGGGCCAGTGTGGTGCTGCCGGCGGTAGCGGGATGGAACAGTGCCTTGGTGGTGCTCAAGGGTTCTCTCTTGATCAACGGTCAGGAGCGCGCGGGCGAAGCACAACTGGTGCTGCTCGATCCCAACGGTGAGGAGTTCATGTTGGAGGCGGAAGGCGAGGCCAGCTTGTTGCTGCTGAGTGGCGAGCCCATCGATGAACCCATCGTGGGTTATGGCCCCTTTGTCATGAACAGCGAGACAGAGATCCATCAGGCGATAGATGATTTCAACAGCGGCCGGTTCGCCGTCATCGCCCCCTGAGACAATCCTGATAAAAACAAAGCGCCTGATGGCGCTTTGTTTTTTTATGGGCCCTGGTCAACCGAGCCAGCCGAGGACCAGCGCCAGCCTGCCGCACAAGGCGGCCAGCAGGATGCCAAGCAGGGTGCGCAGCAGCCAGATCACCACCAGCTGTCCCACGCTCACCGGGATCCGGGTGGCCAGGATGCAGGGGATGGAGGCAGAGAAGAAGAGCACCGAGCTGACCGAAACCACGGCCGCGACATAGCGCACCAGCAGGTCGGCATCCTTGAGCAGGATGGCGGGCAGGAACATCTCGGCCAGACCGGCCGAGAGGGCCTTGGCGGTGGCGAGTGGCTCGCCGAGATCCAGCAGCCAGGTCAGTGGCCAGAGCAGCCAGCCCAGCAGATCGAACAGGGGGGTGTGCTTTGCCAGCAGCAGGCCCAGCAGACCGACGGACAGTATGGTGGGCACCACGGCAGCGGCCATGTGAAGACCGTCCCTGAGGTTGTCCTTCAATTGCCGCAGCAGGGGATCTGCCTGGTGGGACTGGGTCAGGCCGCAGGTGAGGGCTGCCTGCCAGCGGCTCATGCCAGCCGGTAGCGGCTCGTCGGTCTCGCCATGGTGAGCCAAACGGCTGATGGGAGGAACGCGCGCCAGGATGGCGGTGATGACGAAAGTGATCACCAGGGTGGACCAGAAGTAGAAGTTCCAGTGTCCCATCAGGTTGAGGGTCTTGGCCACGATGATCATGAAGGCGGCCGAGACGGTGGAGAAGCCGGTGGCGATGATGACGGCTTCTCGCACCGTGTACTTGCCCGCGAGGAAGACCCGGTTGGTGATGAGCAGGCCCACCGAGTAGCTGCCGACGAAAGAGGCGACCGCATCGATAGCGGAGTGACCCGGCGTGCGCCACAGGGGGCGCATCACGGGTTGCATCAGCACCCCGATGAATTCCAGCAGGCCGAAACCGAGCAGGAAGGTCAGGGCCATGGCGCCGATAGGCACGATGAGACCCACAGACATGGCCAGTTTGTCGAACAGGAAGGGGAGGCGATCCGGGGTCATCAACCAGGCAGGGCCCCAGTCTGTGACATACAAAATGGCCAGGGCCAGTCCGAGCAGCTTGAACAGGCTCAATACCCTGTCGATGGGACGGGCGCGCCAGCGGCCATCCAGCAAGGGGGTGATGGCGCCATAGGCGATGAGCAAGAGAATGAGGGTCAGGGCAAGGGGGCGCTGGGCAATCAGAAAGCCGGCCAGGTGATCCACCACTATGGTGCTGCGCCCGCCAAGCTCGAAGGGCACGAAAAAGATGGCGATGCCAAGCAGGCTGGCCAGCAGCAGCTTGATGCCGGCCCCTGATCCTGCCGGTGCAGTGAGCGTGTGTTCAGGTTCCATTTTCTCTCCTTGTGATCCGCATGGTTCAATTCCGTTGAGGGGACAATTTGTATATACAATATCGTCAGGCGCTCAAAATGGAAACACCAAAGTCACCAAAATGCAACATGTGAATCGGTGTGGATGCAGATGACCCCAAGACTGAAAAGCGTGAGCTCGGGGGGAAAGAGGGGCCGGGATGGCGAGTGGGTGGTGAGGCATCAAGAGGCAAAACAGGAAGGTAAGCGACCAGCGCCAGGAAAAACATGAGCGGCTATTTACCCTTTCTGGTCATATTCATTCATGAGCCTATATTCATGACTATTTATGAATAAATCATAAACCCTTTGTTCATTTGACTACTTTTCGACTATCACATTGCAGAGTAAGATGCCTCTTCAATAAAAATAAGAATTAGGAGTTCGGGTGTGAAGGCATTAGAGAAAGAAAGGATATCGCCCTATATCAGCCAGTTATACGAGTGCGGTATTAATGATTCTGACATTAAGCTCGTCGTGGACCAATTTCGTGCCGACGTTTCCTGCAGTTCATCCCTGTTTTTATTGCGGGATGATGACAAGAGCGACGGAATAAAGCTTTTTTCCAGCGGTCTGACCGAGGCCCAGCAGCAGTTTTACCTGCAACATCATCGCCAGGATGTGTGGTTCAACCATTATCTGGATAAAGGGTGCAAGGGGATCGTCAGCGCCAACAGCATTTCAAGCTCGGTGGGCCTGCTGGCAAGTTTCGGCGCCCAATTCGCCGCCGGCGGCGTCTGCCAGGTCAAAGGGCGTGGGCTGAGCAGCCTGTGCAGTTACCGTGGTGCAGCGCAAGATGATTTCAGCAGTCGCGACCTCACCTCGCTCTCGGAAATCTATTCCGGACTGGCGGCCTGGAGCCACCATTATTGGAACTTGCTGGCCCTGGAAACCCAGAACTATCAGTTGCAACAGCTGGTGAAAAACCATAATAAGCCCAGCGCCATCATAGACGACAAGGGGCATATTCATTATTCCAATGTGGCCTTCAACCGTATCGCCGATGAAAATGTGGAATTGCGGGCCATCAATGGCATTTTCTCTTTGCAGAATAAGGAGCAGCAACGCCAGCTCAAGGAGATCCTCAATGGCTTTGCCTATTTGCTGCCCGGCGCCAGCGCCTATATGTCCATTCCCCGTCAGCCTAACTTGCGTCCGCTGCTGGTCCAATGCACCCTGATGAGCGGACTCAGCCGCTTTGAACGCTATGTGGAAGTGGTGCTGCGTGACCCTGAGCACGCCTTCAACCCCGACATCGAAGCGCTGGCCAGCCTCTATCCCCTCACCATTGGCGAGAAGGAGCTGCTGGTGCTGATGAGCAAGGGTTACAGCAGCAACGACATCGCGGAGCTGCGCGGTGTCAAGGTGGAAACTGTGCGCTCCACCCTGAAAGGGGTGTTCAAGAAGACCGACTGCCACAGCCAGAACGAGCTCTTGCTCTTGCTGCAATCCATCTCCTGATCCATGCGGACTATGCTTGGAGTGAGCCGGACATAGTGCCCGGCTCTTGCCTCCCCTCGGGAGGCTCGTTGGGGGAAAGCGTCATGGAATCACTCAAGGCAAAGGACTACATGCAGACCAAGCCCATCACCTTCAGCGCAGAGATGATGGTACAGGCGGCGGTGGAAAAATTTCTCAACAGTCATCAGTTGGGCGGCCCCGTAGTGGACAGCCAGGGACATCTGATTGGCTGGGTTTCCGAGCAGGATTGCATCGCCGTCATGCTCAAGGAGGCCTACCACTGTGAACAGGTGGCCCAGGTCAGGGATGTGATGCGCAAGGAGGTGCTGGCAGTCGGCCCCGACACCAGCATCCTGGATCTGGCGGAGATGATGATGGGTCAAAAGCCCAAGATCTATCCTGTGGTGGAGGAGGGGCGCCTGCTCGGGGTCATCAACCGCCACAATGTGATGCAGGCCATCCACGCCCAGCTTGGCACCTGTTTCGTGCATCAGGCCAGAGTCTGAGCGGTGTTGTCTGGTTGTTTTCAAAGAGCAGGCCCCGGCCTGCTCTTTCCATCCGTGGCGGTCATGACGCCACCGGCTTGGTGTGCTGGCGCGGCGCTTTAAGGCTTGCACCGCCCAGCCTCGCTCTTTAGGATCTCCCCCAGCTATCGATATGGCCCTTGATGGGCACTCTTTTAAGGAATTCGTACCTTGTCTCTCTCTATCGAGGCGCTGCGCCGCCGTCTTACCGCCTGCATGAATCTCGACGCCCGCCGTCTCTCCAGTCGACTGCACGGGGTCAAGAAGCTGCCGGAAGCCAAGCAGGCTGCCGTGCTCGAGACCATCGCCGCTGACCTGGATGTGGCACAGGCGCGCTACCAGTCCCGTCTGGCGGGCGTGCCCAAGGTCACCTATCCGGACAATCTGCCAGTCAGCCAGAAGCAGGCGGAGATCGCCAAAGCCATTGAAGAGCATCAAGTGGTGATCATCGCCGGCGAAACCGGCTCGGGCAAAACTACCCAGATCCCCAAGATCTGTCTGGCGCTCGGGCGCGGGGTCAAGGGCTTCATCGGCCACACCCAGCCGCGCCGTCTGGCGGCCCGTACCGTCGCGGCCCGTATTGCCGAGGAGATGGAGTCCGAACTCGGCCACTACGTGGGTTACAAGGTGCGCTTTACCGATCAGGTGAGCGAGCAGACCCACATCAAGCTGATGACCGACGGTATCCTGCTGGCGGAGATCCAGAACGACCGGATGCTCTCCCAGTACGACACCATCATCATCGATGAGGCCCACGAGCGCAGCCTCAACATCGACTTCATTCTGGGCTATCTCAAGCAACTGTTGCCCAAACGCCCGGATCTCAAGGTGATCATCACCTCGGCCACTATCGACCCGCAACGTTTCTCCCGCCATTTCAACAAGGCGCCGGTGATCGAGGTCTCCGGTCGCACCTATCCGGTGGAGGTGCGTTACCGCCCACTGTTTGTTGATAAAAAAAGCAATGACAAGAGCGAAGGGCTGGAGGAGCGCGACGAGCTGCAGGGGATCTTTGATGCGGTGGAAGAGCTGGCCCGCGAGGGGCTCGGGGACATCCTCATCTTCATGAACGGCGAGCGGGAGATCCGCGATACCGCCGATGCTCTGCGCAAGCTCAACCTGCGCGATACCGAGGTACTGCCGCTCTACGCCCGCCTCTCCAATGCCGAGCAGAACAAGGTGTTCCAGCAACATGCCGGGCGGCGCATCGTGCTCGCCACCAACGTGGCGGAGACCTCGCTGACGGTGCCGGGCATTCGCTACGTCATCGATCCGGGCACCGCCCGCATCAGCCGCTACTCCTGGCGCACCAAGGTGCAGCGCCTGCCCATCGAGCCGGTCTCCCAGGCCAGCGCCAACCAGCGTAAAGGGCGCTGTGGCCGGGTGGCGGACGGTATCTGTATCCGCCTCTACTCCGAGGAGGATTTCAATAGCCGTCCGGCCTTTACCGACCCCGAGATCCTGCGCACCAACCTGGCATCGGTCATCCTGCAGATGCTGGCGCTCGGCCTTGGCAATATGGAGGCGTTCCCCTTCGTCGAGCCACCCGAGTCGCGCCATATCAAGGACGGCCTGACCCTCTTGAAAGAGCTGGAGGCGGTGCGCGAGCTGCCCGCCACCGGCGATCACGAAGCCAAACTGCAGCTGACCGAGATCGGTCGCCAGCTCTCGCGTATCCCCCTTGATCCGCGTCTGGCCAAGATGGTGATCAGTGCGGCGCAGACCGGCTGCCTGAGTGAGGTGATGGTGATCACCGCCGCCCTCAGCATTCAGGATCCCCGCGAGCGGCCCATGGAGAAAAAGCAGGCCGCCGACGAACAGCACAGACGCTTTGAAGACAAGGATTCCGACTTCCTCGCTTTTGTTAACCTCTGGAACTATCTGAAAGAGCAGCAGGATGCCCTTGGCAGCAACCCGTTTCGCCGCATGTGCCAGAAGGAGTTTCTCTCCTACCTGCGGGTGCGCGAGTGGCAGGACATTCACTTCCAACTGCGCCAGACGGTCAAGGAGCTGGGCTTCAAGGCCAACCAGGAACCGGCAGACTTCAAGACTGTGCACTGCGCTCTGCTGACCGGCCTCTTGAGCCACATCGGCAACAAGGATCTGGAAAAGCCTGAGTTTCTCGGGGCCCGCAACGGCCGCTTCCACCTCTTCCCGGCCTCCGGTCTGTTCAAAAAGCCGCCCAAGTGGGTGATGGCCGCCGAGCTGGTGGAGACCTCGCGCCTCTATGCCCGCATCAACGCCAAGATTGAGCCCGAGTGGGTGGAGCCGCTGGCGGGGCACCTCATCAAGCTACACCACAGCGACCCCCACTGGTCGAAGAAAAATGGCGCCGTGATGGCCAAGGAGAAGGTGACGCTTTATGGCCTGACCCTGGTCAACGAGCGCATCATCAACTTCAGCCGCATCGATCCGGCGCTGTGCCGCGAGCTGTTTATCCGCCGCGCCCTAGTGGAGGGGGATTTCGAGACCCGCCACCGTTTCTTCAGCGATAACCGCAAGCTCCTGGCCGAGGTAGAGGCGCTGGAGCACAAGTCCCGCCGGCGCGACATCCTGGTGGATGATGAGGACTTGTTCCGCTTCTACGATGCCCGTCTGCCGGAGGAGGTGATATCAAGCCGCCACTTTGACAAGTGGTGGAAAGAGGCGCAAAAGCAGGACGCCGAGCTGCTCAACTTCGAAAAAGAGATGTTGATGAAGGGGGATGCGGCCCACATCAGCGATCTCGACTACCCCAACTTCTGGCAGCAGGGGCGCCTCAAGCTCAAGTTGACCTATCAGTTCGAGCCGGGGGAGGCGGCGGATGGCGTGACCCTGCATATTCCGCTGCCGCTCCTGAATCAGGTGGAGGTGAAGGGGTTCGAGTGGTTGATCCCGGGGCTGCGTCATGAGCTGTTGGTGGCCCTCATCAAGTCGATGCCAAAGCCGATGCGCAAGAACTTTGTGCCGGCCCCCAACTATGCCGATGCGCTGCTAGCCAGCATCAACCCCGAACAGGGGCCGCTACTGGACGAGATGGAGCGCCAGCTGCGCCGTATGACCGGCGTGACCGTGCCCCGTGAATCCTGGGATTGGGCTGCGGTGCCCGATCACCTGAAACTCACCTTCCGGGTGGTGGACGACAAACACAAGAAGGTGGCGGAAGGCAAAGATCTGGAGGCCTTGAAAGAGTCGCTGCGCGGCAAGGTGCAGGAGACCCTGTCACAAGTGGCGGACGATGATATCGAGCAGTCAGGTCTCACCCTGTGGAGCTTTGGCGAGCTGCCGCAAGAGTACAGTCAGAAGCGGGGCGGGTTCGAGGTGAAGGCCTATCCGGCGTTGGTAGACGAGAAGGATTCGGTCGCCATCCAGCTGGTGGAGAGCCCGGTGGTGCAGCAGCAGCTGATGTGGGCCGGTCAGCGTCGGCTGGTACTGCTCAACGTACCATCGCCCATCAAGTATCTGCAGGAGAAGTTGCCCAACAAGGCCAAGCTGGGGCTCTATTTCAACCCGTTTGGCAAGGTGGCCGAGCTTATTGATGACTGCATCGCCTGTGGCTGTGACAAGCTCATCGAGCAGCACGGCGGCATGGCCTGGGACGAGGCCGGTTTCGAGGCGCTCAAGGAGTATGTCCGCGCCGAGCTCAACGATGCGGTGGTGGAGGTGGCCAAGCAGGTGGAAGCCGTGCTGACCCTCTCCCATGAGATCAAGAAACGGCTCAAGGGCAAGATGCAGCTCGACACCGCCTTTGCCATGTCGGACATCCAGCAGCAGCTCGGCAACCTCATCCACAAGGGCTTTGTCACCGAGACCGGCTGGCAGCGGTTGCCTGACTTGCTGCGCTACCTGCGGGCCATCGAGCGGCGCCTCGAGAAGCTGGCCATCGATCCCAACCGGGATCGGGTCTACATGCTCAAGGTGCACAGCGTGGAGTCGGAGTACAAGGCACTGCTCGCCAAGATCCCCAAATCCCAGCTTATTCCCACCGAGGTGGCCAATATCCGCTGGATGATCGAGGAGCTGAGAGTCTCCTTCTTCGCCCAGCAACTGGGTACGCCATACCCCATCTCGGATAAACGGGTGCAGAGCGCCATTGCCCAGTGCTAAGCTGCTATCTATCTGTTTTCTGAGCCATAGTGTGAAAGCAACGGGACGCCAAAGGGAAGGGAGGCCGTCATATGCTGGGGATCTGGTTGGGGGTGGCACTGGTCAACATCAGCGGGTATCAACCCATTGCGGAACAAACCTGGGTGCAGCTCAACCCGGAGTACTATCCGGTGCAGCGCCCCGTGCCGCCCATTTTTGCGGCCTGGCGGGGCAATCAGTTTCCCCCTCTTGAACAGAGAAAGAAGAACGGCCGCTGGCAGATCCTCTTTCCTGCCCGGCTGGTGCCCCCCTTCGATCTGTTCGAAGGGGAGGCCCAGCTCTCCAAGGCTTACCTGGCCAGGCTAAAGCGCATCGATGAGATGGCCTATGGCATGGCGCCCCACCAATCAGTACAGCAAGCCGCCTCCTCGGCCCTCTCGTTCGAAGTCCCGGGCGCTGTCGCCTTTGTCGCCGAGTTCTCCCTGCCTCGGGAGAGGAAGGCGCGGATGCCCCTGGGGGAGCCCTTGCTCGCACGGCTTGGGGGGCAGGTCCCCACCCAGGCCTTGGCAAGACAGGGAGATGCACAGCCCATGGCCACCGCAGATTCTGCCCCTGAGCAGGCGACCCTGACTCTTTCCGCCACGGCGGCAGGGGAGGCATCGCGGGTTTGTCATCAGGTGGCGGCGGGAGAGACCCTGTGGCGTATCGCAAGCCAGCTTCAGTCAAAAGAGGCCGGCGGTTCGGATACTTACAGCTATCTGCTGGCGCTGGTACAGGAAAATCGTGACAGGATGGTCAAAGGAATCCGGGTGCAGGCCGGGCTGCGCCTCTATTGCCCCACAGCGCAGACCCTGGCGCAATTCGATGCCCTGAGCCCGGCCCAGCGACAGCAGCAGTTTGCCCGTCTGGAGCAGGGGCGCTAGGGATGGCGAGAGGCGTGGTGGAGTGCCTCTTGGCCAAAGAGGAGTGACGCGGGTTCTTTCCTTGTATCCCCTCCGGGCCCGTGCTAGTATTCGCGCTCGTTTTGCGAGGTGCTGACCGGTCGCAGTCAACACCATACATTCATCTTAAAAGAGATAATTACTATGTCTTTCGTATTCCAAGCTGAAGTCCGTTCTGACCTGGGGAAAGGTGCGAGCCGCCGCCTGCGTCATGCTGACCTGGTTCCTGCCATCGTTTACGGTGCAGGCAAAGAAGCCGTGTCCGTTACCCTGGACCACAAAAAGCTGATCCTGGCCCAAGAGAAGCCGGAGTTCTACTCCTCCGAGCTGACCCTGGTCATCAACGGTGAAGAAGTCAAAGTGAACGTGAAGGCTATCCAGCGTCACCCGGTTCGCTACAAGCTGGTTCACCTGGATTTCGTTCGCGTCTAATCGACAACGAACTTTCCTGTGAAGAGGCCACCCAATCGGGTGGCCTCTTTGTTTTTACAGCATTTTTTCCGGGAAAATAAAATACTCAAACAGCACTATTGGTCTTTACTTGTAGGCATGATTGACAGCAGGACACGTGTTGTGGTGCTCTGATGTTCAAAAAGTACTCGGGTAAGTCCATTTTTCGGGGCGATGTTGACCGTTATGAAAGGAATCGTACGGACATATATCCTGCTGTTTTCACCTATTCTGCTGCTGGTCCTGGCGGGTGGCTATCTGCTGGGCAATGCACTGATCGAGCGCGAGCTCTATCGCGTTCGCAGCGATGAAAGCACCTTCCTGGCGCTTGCCAGCGGCCGCCTTGACGGCGAGCTGGCGGTGCCGCTGCGCCATGTGCGCAGCATGTCGGAAGAACCCATCCTGCTCGAAGCGGCGGCTCGCAATGACCGTGACACCCTGGCCGTCCAGTTCACCATCCTGCTGAACCGCAATCCCGACTATGCCCAGGTGCGTTGGCTTGCCCCGGATGGCATGGAGCGGGTGCGCATCGATCGCCAGGGCCAGCGTCTGTGGCGTGTGACGGACGACCAGTTGCAGAACAAGGGGGAGCGTTACTACTTTCGCGATGCCATGGCGCTGCCCTGGGAGCGGGTCTACGTCTCGCCGCTCGATCTCAACGTTGAACACGGGGTGATCGATCGCCCCTTCAACCCCATGATCCGCATTGCCAAGCGTCTGCGCCTTGGGGGACGTGATCTTGGTCTGCTGCTAATCAACGTCCAGGCTGCCCGTATGCTCAAGGAGTTTGCCGACAACCGCGGCAAGGCAGCCGATCACATCATGCTGTTCAACCAGGATGGATACTGGCTGCGCAGCCCGGACCCATCCCGGGAGTGGGGCTTCATGCTCGAGCGCCCGGATCTGACTCTGAAGCAGACTTCTCCCCAGGCCTGGCAGGCGTTCTGGGACGCATCAAACGGCCAGATGGAGTCTGCCGACGGACTCTGGAGCTGGACCACCCTGTACCCGGCACAGAATCATGATCAGCTGATCTGGAAAGCCGCGTCCCTGGTGCCGCACAGCGAGCTGCAGGCCATTCGCACTCATATCTGGGGGATCATCTTGGCCGCCAGCGCCGTGCTGCTGCTGTTGTTTGGTGCCGGTGTGGCTGCACTGGTGCGCAGCAGGCACAAGGAGCAACTGGCCCAGCAGGAAGCGGCCAGGTTGGCACAGGTCAAAGGTGATTTCATCGCCAACATGAGCCACGAGATCCGCACCCCCATGAACGCCATCATGGGGCTGACCTACCTGCTCGAACAGGGAGGGCTCGACGATGGTCAGCATGCCCTGGTGCGCAAAATCCACCAGGCCGGGCAGGCGCTGCTCGGGATCATCAACGACATCCTTGATTTCTCCAAGATTGAGTCGGGTCGGCTCGAGCTTGAGCGGGTGCCATTCAGTCTCGAAGAGGTGCTCGATCACGTGGCGGCCATCATGTCCACCTGCGTTGGCCAGAAGCACCTCGAACTGGTGGTGAGCAGTGCCCCCGAGCCGGTTTCCCATCTGATTGGGGACGCCCTGCGCCTCGAGCAGGTGCTGCTCAACCTGACCGGCAATGCCATCAAGTTTACCGAACGCGGCGAGGTGGAGGTCAAGGTTGTGCTGGAATCAGAGCAAGACGGCATGGCCACCTTGCTGTTTCGGGTGCGCGACACCGGGATCGGCATTCCCCCCGAGCAGCAGGCCAACATTTTCAATGCATTCTCCCAGGCAGACTCCTCCACCAGTCGCCGCTTCGGGGGCACCGGGCTTGGTCTGACCATCAGTCGCCGCCTGGTGAATCTGATGGGGGGGGATATCGGCGTCACCAGCGAGCTTGGCAAGGGGAGCGAATTCTGGTTCCGCGTCCGGCTGGAGCAGGTGGAGCGGCCCGAGGCCTTGAACGAGCGCCTGCAGCACATCTCGCTGCTCATCGCCGACGACAATCAGGTGACCCGCGATGCCCTGTCGATGACGGTGGGTTCCCTCGGATGGCAGTCGCGGGTGGTGGAGTCCGGTGAGCAGGCGCTACACCATCTGCTGCGCCAGGGGGAGCGTTTCGACGTGATCCTGCTCGACTGGATCATGCCGGGCATGGACGGGCTCGAGACCTGCCTGGCCATTCGCCGCGCCTTCGAGCAGCAGGAGCGTTCACCCATCATCATCATGGCGACCGCCTATTCCCAGGATGAACTGATGCACCGCCCCGGCTCGGATCAGGTGGATCTGGTACTGCACAAACCGGTCACCGGCTCCAGTCTCTACAACGCGGTGGCGCGTCTCATCCACGAGAAGCGCGAGCATGTGGAGCCCCTTGAGAGTGGCCAGCGCCGTCTGCGCCTGCCGGGCGTGCACATACTGCTGGTGGATGACAGCGACATCAACCTGGAGGTGGCGACCCGCTTGTTGCAACGGGAGGGGGCCGAGGTGATGACCGCCATCGATGGGGAGCGAGCCCTGGCCTGCCTGGCAGATCCGGCACGGCGCATCGATCTGGTGCTCATGGATGTGCAGATGCCGGTGATGGATGGCTACGAGGCGACCCGTCGCCTGCGCCTGCTGCCGGGGCGGGAGGAGACTCCCGTGCTGGCACTCACCGCAGGGGTATTCAAGGATCAGCGGGAGGCGGCGCTGGCCTCTGGCATGAACGACTTCATAGCCAAGCCGCTCGATGTGGAGCAGCTCATCGCGACCTTGCTGCGTTATCTGCCGGACGTAGTCCTGCCGCTCACCGTGAACGACGAGCGACTCCCCCACGAGCCGGTGGCCGGCATCGATATCGATACCGGACTGCGCAACTGGGGTGAAGCCTCGGTCTATCTTAAATACCTGCGGCGTTTTCGCGATGACTACATGACGGTCGGTACCGTGTTGCCGGGTTACATCGCCCAGCACGAGACCGATGCGGCCGCGAGCCTGACCCACAAGCTCAAGGGGGTGGCGGGCAGCCTGTCACTCACCGATGTGGCGCGTATCAGTGCCGAGTTGAACGAGGCCATCGAGCAGGGTGGCGACACCAGCCAGCTTATCGCACCCTTCCTCGAGGCCCTGGAGCGTGCACAACACTCCATCGATACCTATGCCGGGCGCGAGCCGGGCGCGGTCAGTTCCCCGCTGGCCCAGGGGGAAGTGCGGGAGGTCTGCCTGCACGCCCTGCATCAGGCCCTGGTGAGCGAGGATCTGGATCTGATTGAGCCGGCGCTGAGCCAGGCAAGGAGTCACTTGCCTTGCGAGCTGGTGAGCGAGATAAGCGCAGCCTTGGAGCTGTTCGATATCCCGTTCGCCACCCGCAAGCTGGAGGAATATCTGGAGGATCGGGAGGAACCTGCGCCATGAGTCGACCGCGCGTGCTGATCATCGACGACGAGCCGAGCAACCTCGGGTTGCTGCGGCAAATCCTCAAAGAGGAGTACAACCTCTTCTTTGCCAAAGGGGGAGAGGAGGGGTTGGCCGCCGTGGGGCGTCACGAGCCGGCACTTATCCTGCTGGACGTGCGCATGCCCGACATGGATGGTTACGAAGTGTGCCGCCGGCTCAAGGCCGATCCGGCTCACGCCGGGATCCCGGTGCTCTTTATCACCGCGAGCGACAACGCAGACAGCGAGAGCCAGGGGTTCGAGGCGGGCGGAGTGGATTATATCTACAAGCCGGTCTGTCCGAGCACGGTGCGTGCCCGGGTGCGCAATCATCTCTCCCTGGTGCGCCTCGATCAGCTCGAGTGCAGCTATCGCACCGCCATCGTCATGCTGAGCGAGGCGGGCCACTACAACGACACCGACACCGGGGTGCATATCTGGCGCATGGCCGCATACGCCCGGGCCCTGGCTGATGCGGCGGGCTGGAGCCCGGAGCAGTCGGATCTGCTGGAGCTGGCGGCCCCCATGCACGACATGGGCAAGATTGGTATCCCTGACCACATCCTCAAGAAGCCCGGCCCCCTCACCGAGGAGGAGTGGGTCATCATGCGAAGTCATCCACGCATCGGTTACGAGATCCTGAGGCGATCCGATGCCCCCATTTTTCGCATGGCGGCGGAGATTGCCCTGCACCACCACGAGAAATGGGACGGCTCGGGCTACCCCGCTGGCGAGACCGGTGAGGGGATCCCCGAGGCGTCGCGGATAGTGGCCATCGCTGACGTCTTTGACGCCCTGAGCGTGCGTCGTCCCTACAAGGAGCCCTGGCCCCTGGACCGGGTGCTGGCTACCATGCGCGATGGTGCAGGCCAGCACTTCGATCCCCGGCTGCTCTCCCGTTTTCTCGAGATCATGCCGGAGATCTTGCGCCTCAAGGCGCAATGGGATGCCCGCGAGGAGCGGGGGGATTACCAGATGGGCTGTGTCAGATAGGGATTGCTGGCCCGTTCGTGACCAAAGGTGGAGCTCGGGCCATGGCCCGGAATAAAGACGATCTCATCCCCGAGCGGCAGCAGGGTCTCGGTGATCGACTTGATCAGCGTCCCGTGATCCCCGCGCGGGAAATCGGTGCGGCCTATGCTGCCGGCAAAGAGCACATCCCCCACCCATGCGAGGCGTTCTGCCTGGCAGAGCAGCACGATGTGGCCCGGAGTGTGGCCCGGGCAGAAATAGACCTCCAGCTCGCACTGGCCCAGCTGCACCTTGTCACCCTGTGCAAGCCAGCGATCGGGGGTGAAGGCTGGTGTGTGGGAGAAGCCGAACATCTGACTCTGCTGGGGCAGCATGTCGAGCCAGAAGGCATCCTCCTTGTGGGGGCCGGTAATGGCGACACCGGTTCTCTCGCGCAGCTCGGCGGCGGCGCCCACGTGATCCAGATGGCCGTGAGTCAGCAGGATATGGGTGAGGGTCAGCCCCCGTTTGGCAATGGCGGCCAGCAGCTTGTCCGCCTCGCCGCCGGGATCGACGAGGGCAGCCTGGCGGGTCTCGTCACACCAGATAAGAGAACAATTCTGGGCGAACTGGGTGACCGGGATCACCTCGAACTTCAACATGTGGGACTCTCCTGAGGGGTCTGAAGGGGGGAGCGTTTGGCGAAGAAGGCGAGGCAGGCCTCCTTGTCACCACGAAACAGGATCCGCTCGCGCTTGTTGTCCAGCTGATAGCAGTACATGGGGTCATAGTAGCGAGTCAGCAGCAGTCTGATCCAGACCAGATGGGCGCGGGTGTCCCCGCTCTGGGCCTGTTCCCTGAGGGCGGCCTGCAACAGCCCATCGAGTTCGCGATAATCCTTGTCACCGAGTCGGCGCTTGAGCCTGGCCATGGCGTCGGTGAGGTAGCCGGCAAAGAGGGGCCAGCCTGCATCTGGCCCATGGAACTCCAGATAGCGCAGCCAGAGATCCTGCACGTAATCGGTGCGGATCTGCTCGGCCCGTGCCTCCTGCGGCACCTCCACCACCACCAGAGGAGCCCGGCACATGGCCTCATAGAGGTTGAGTGGCAGGGCGCAGCGACCGATGAGACGGCTCTCGTCTTCCAGGACAAACTGTGACTCTCCCCGGTTGCGACGCTGAAGCAGCTCGATGGCAAGCCGATTTTCGAAGTCGATGTTGCCGGGTTGCCCACCCGGCAGTTGGCCAAACGACGACCCCCTGTGACGGGCGTGCCCTTCCAGATCCACCGCTTGGGTGATGTGCGCCAGCATGTGGGTCTTGCCGGAGCCGGTCATGCCGGTCAGCACGGTCCAGTCGCACTCTGCACTGGCCTTCGCCTGGGTGTCGATGAGAAAGTGGCGCAGCGCCTTGTAGCCGCCCGCGACCCGGGGGCGGGTGACACCGGCCTCGGCCAGCCACTGCTGCACTGTCTGGGAGCGCAGGCCGCCGCGAAAACAGTAGAGCAGGGCGTCGGGTTGCTGGCGCAACCTGGCCAGCCAGCTTTCCATGCGCGCGGCGCGCACCGCGCCTCCCACCAGTAGATGGCCCAGGGCGATGGCTGCGGCCTGACCCTCCTGCTTGTAACAGGTACCGACCCGGGCACGCTCCTCGTCCGTCATCAGCGGCAGGCTGACGGCGGTGGGAAAGGCCCCTTCCTTGAACTCGACGGGGGCGCGCAGATCGATGAGTGGAACCTCATCCAGAAAGATCCGGGCGTAATCCGTGGCCAGTGGCAGGGTACTCATCGGACAACCTCGATGAACTGGTTGCCGGTGCGGGCCTGCAACTGGCCGATGGGAGAGAGGGTCAGCCCTGCCTGTGCGGCAATGGCAAGGAGCTCGGCTTCACTTTCTTTACCGACGGCTACCAGCAGGCCGCCGCTGGTCTGCGGGTCGCACAGAATGTTGCGGGTGCGATCATCCATGGCGCCCAGCTTGTCACCATAGGAGTCGAAGTTGCGCAGGGTACCGCCCGGTACGCAGCCCTCACTCAGGTAGTAATCCACCTCGTCCAGCAGCGGCAGCGCCTTGAAGTCCAGACGGGCACTGACGCCGGAACCTTCGCACATCTCCAGCAGGTGGCCTGCCAGTCCAAAACCGGTCACGTCGGTCATGGCGTGTACGCCGGGTAAGGCGGCGAAGCGCTGGCCAATCTTGTTGAGGGTGCACATGGCATCCGGGGCCAGTTGCTCATGCTCGGGCTTGAGCTTGCCCTTCTTCTGGGCGGTAGTGAGGATACCGATGCCAAGGGGCTTGGTCAGATAGAGGGTGTCACCCACCTTGGCGGTGTCGTTCTGCTTGATGGCATTGAGCGGCACGATACCGGTCACCGCGAGGCCGAAGATGGGCTCGGGGGCATCAATGCTGTGGCCGCCGGCCAGAGAAATACCCGCTTCGTGGCACACCTGGCGGCCGCCGTCGATCACCTGCTGGGCCACTTCCGGCGCCAGGGTGTTGATGGGCCAGCCAAGGATGGCGATGGCGACGATGGGTTTGCCACCCATGGCGTAGATATCGCTGATGGCGTTGGTGGCGGCGATGCGGCCGAAGGTGAAGGGGTCGTCGACGATGGGCATGAAGAAGTCGGTGGTGGAGACGATACCCTGACCGTTGCCGATATCGACCACGGCCGCGTCATCCTTGCTGCTGTTGCCGACCACCAGGGTGGGGTCGTCAAAGCCCGGGATCTGGCTCTTCAAGATGGTGTCGAGCACCTTGGGGGAGATTTTGCAACCGCAGCCAGCGCCGTGGCTGTATTGGGTCAGACGAATGGAAGACATGCTTTCCCCTTGTGTGGGCAGACTTGCGTGTGCAAATAACTGCTGTGGCACCGTCAAATGTGCGCGCAAAAATAGGGTGGCCCTGGCGGCCTGTGAACACAGTGATGTCAGGCTGCCTGGCAGGACGGGAGGAGGGCAAGGATGCGCCGGCGAAGCCCCGCCGAGGACCACAGGACGGGCCATTATGCCACAGACGGCCCTCTTGATTCGAACTGGAATTCACACAAAGCGCAGGGGATTGTCGGGTTCAAAAAGAGCCGTACTCTTCGCCTTGCTCAGGCTAGTCCCACTTTGAGCCGCCCCGACGGCGTGCCGATCTTGCATCGGGGCAGCATGTGGCGACGGAAACTAGCCAGCTTGCTCCATCACTGGTTGGGGCGCCTTGCCTAGCCGGCGCAGTCGCCGTTGCAGCGGCCGCTCCAGCAGGGTGTAGCTCAGCGCCGAGAGCCCGATCAGCACGGCGAGCATCAACAGGGTGGCCAGCACCCCCAGCAAGGGGTTGGTCTGGGCGTACCACCACGCGGTGAGCCCCGGCGCCAGATAGTGGACAAGCTCGCAGCCGGTGAGCAACACCAGGGCGTGGAGCAGGTAGATGGAGTAGGAGAGATCCCCCAGCCAGTTGGTGAAGCGGTTGTCCAGGAGGCGCAGCAGCGGGCTCTGGCGATCACCCTGGGCAGCGGCAATCCAGATCAGCAATACATAGGCGCTGATCAGTAGCAGGGTCAACAACGGTGTCATGGTGAACTGCATCAGTGCGAAGGGGAGCACAAAAGCGAGCAGCAGCGGCAGATCTTGCTGCATCATGGGCCACTGGCGGGCAGCCTTGACCTTGGGCAGCAGCCAGAGGCCGAGCACGAATTCACTCACCCCGCGCCCGATGGCCAGCGCTCCGCTGGTGACATCCAGGGTACCCCGGCTGTGCACGATAAAGGCCAGCACCGTCAGGGCCAGCAAGGGGGCGAGGTTGCTCCAGCGGCTGCGGGTGACGGCGAGCGGAATGAGCAGCGGAAACAGCAGATAGCTCATCCACTCCACGCTGAGGGACCAGGCGGCGAAGTTCCAGGTCAATCCGTGATCGGTCACCACCTGCAGCAGCAACAGGCTGCTTGGCAGCGCCTCGGCCGGGGTAAAGGGTGAGCCGAACGGAGGCATTCCTTCCCACTCCCACATCTTGAACAGGGGACCGGCGAAGAAGCCAATCCCGTGGTGGGCCTTGTAGAGCTCCCAGCCAACCAGCAGCAGCAGGGTCACCAGGTAGAGGGGATACACCCGGGTGAGCCGCAGCCAGAGGAAGCGACCATAACTCACGGTGTGGGGTGAGCGGGTGAAAGCCTCCCCGTAGACGTGGGCCAGCACCAGCCCGCTCAAAATAAAGAAGAGATCGACCCAGAGGTAGCCGTTCTCGATGAGTTGGGTGTGGCCGGCGATCGACTCCATCCACTGGGGAAAGAGCAGCAAGCGGGCGTGGAACAGCACCACCATCAGGGCAGCGATGCCCCGCAGCGGCGTCAACAGCGGCAATGATTGATTCATGACGGGATCCTTGATGATGTTCAGCTTGGCCTGACATCAATTTTTGTTGTGGTGCCGCTCATCAACCCTGATGAGTCGGCTGCCCCGGCTTGGCGGCCACAGGCGGGATCACCCTACCTAAAAGAGAGTCATACGAGTGTGATTGCCGTCATGAATGGGCGTTTATCATCCTAAAACCAGCATGGGATAGGGACGCATCGAAAATAGAGAGGGGATCTAGACTAGGGAAGTCATCCCTCTGAGCGTCAGGAACATCCCCATGAAACTCTATGCCCACCCCTTTTCGTCCTACAGCCAGAAAGTGCTGATCGCTCTCTACGAGAATGCCACCCTGTTCGAGTACCGGAATCTCGAAGAGCCGGCGGCGAACGCCGAACTTGCCGCCCTCTGGCCACTCAAGCGCTTCCCGGTGTTGCTGGATGATGGTCGCTGCATCCTCGAGAGCAGCACCATCGTCGCCCATCTGCAGGCGCACCATCCGGGCCCCGTCAGCCTGATCCCGCCTGGCGATGCGGGTCTGGAGGTGCATATGCTGGATCGCGTCTTCGACAACTATGTGATGACGCCGATGCAAAAAGTGGTGCTGGATGCGCTGCGCCCGGTCGCGGATCGTGACAGCTATGGCGTAGCGGAGGCCCGCGAGCTGCTCAATCAGATCTACCCCTGGCTTGATCAGCGACTGGAAGGACGCCACTGGATTGCCGGCGCAGACTTCACGCTGGCCGATTGCGCCGCCGCCCCCTCGCTCTTCTACGCCGACTGGGCCCACGAGATCCCGGCTGGCTATGGCCGTCTGCGTGCCTATCGCGCCCGTCTGCTCAATCATCCCTCCATCGTGCGGGTGGTGGAGGAAGCGAGGCCATTTCGACACTACTTCCCGCTGGGCGCGCCAGCGCGTGATTGAGCGGGATGACTTGTGGTGGGCGAGTATTGTCGCCCCAGGCAATGTGCGAGGCGGACAGGGGCATGGCGTGATCCATTGCAGGGGAAAACAGCAATATTCATTAAAATGAGTGGATATGCGTTTATGGCTGATATTTCCCCGAGGATTTTTGAATTTTGATGCGTAATATTTCATGCTTTTGCATAAAAAAATGCCGGGCATGTCTCTGCTGGTGGGTTGTGTAGTGATAGAGAGATGAGAATCGGGTTAACGATACGGCAACCTTTGATTGAGGATGGCTGTCGTCAGTCGAAGAGGAGGGATGGGGGCAGCAATCGCTGTTGGTGGCAAAGTCGGGGGGAGGTTGTCTCTTTGGCGGCCGCATAAAAAAAGCCCGCTTTGATCGCGGGCTTTTTGATGACTAGCAGAACCCAGCCTGGCCCGGATCTGGCACCGGGAACAAGGGGGCTGCGCTGGTCTGCTCGGCTTAGCGGGCGCGCACCACCAGTCCCTTGAGGTAGAAGCCTTCCGGATAGGCGGTGCCGATGGGGTGATCGGAGGCTTGGGACAGGAGCTCCAGGATCTGGGCATCACGGCCGGCATCGAGGGCCGCATCGGCCACTATCTTCTGGAACAGGCTCTGCTCCATCAGGCCGGAGCAGGAGTAGGTCAAGAGCACGCCACCCGGCGCCAGCAGTTGGAACGCCAGCATGTTGATGTCCTTGTAGCCGCGGCAGGCGCCCAGCAGCTGGGCCTTGCTCTCGGCAAACTTGGGCGGGTCCAGCACGATGACATCGAACTTCTCGCCCTTTTCGCGATATTCGCGCAAGAGCTTGAAGACGTCGTGACGCACGAACTGGGTGTTGCTGGTATCGAGACCGTTCAGTTCGGCGTTCTGGCGGGCGATGTCCAGCGCATTCTGGGATAGATCGACGTTGACTACCTCCTTGGCACCGCCCTGGAGGGCATAGACCCCGAAACCGCCGGTGTAGCAGAAGCAGTTGAGCACCCGCTTGCCTTCAGTGTATTTCGCTGCGGCAAGGCGGTTATCCCGCTGATCCAGATAGAAACCCGTCTTGTGACCGTTGCGAATATCTACCAGGATCTTGACGCCGCCATTCTCCTCGATGACCACGGGGTCGGTCGGGGTCTCGCCATGGATGACGCCGGTGCGCTCCTTCAGCCCTTCCTTCTTGCGCACGGCCACGTCGGAGCGCTCATAGATGCTGCACTCGGGGTAGAGGGTACGCAGGGCTTGCGTGATCAGCTCGCGCTGGAACTCGGCACCGGCGGAGAGGATCTGGCACACCAGGAAGTCGGCGTAGCGGTCGATGGTGAGGCCCGGCAGACCGTCGGATTCGGCGGCGCAGAGGCGATAGCCGGTGAGGCCCTGACGCTTGATGAGCCCGTCACGGGACTCCTGCGCATATTTGAGGCGACGGATGAAGAAGTCGAGATCGACGCTCTCATCCTTGTCGAAGGTCCAGACCCGGGCACGGATCTGGGAGCTGCCGGACCAGGCGCCACGGGCGAGCCATTTGCCGTCATGGGTGAAGATCTCGACGGTATCGCCGTCAACGGGGTTGCCCTGCACCCGCTCAATGCCCTTGGAGAAGATCCAGGGGTGGCGACGCAGCAGGGATTTTTCGCGGCCTTTGACGAGATAGATGGAAGCGCTCATGGGTAGTTGCCGATGGTAGAAAAGAAGGGGGCATATAGTAGGGGCTGTGAGGGTAGGCACGCAAGCCGCGTCTACCGGGATCCGTGCATCCACACGCGGTCAGGGTCGAACGGGCTGTTTAGCACGTCCCCAGCGCCTGGCCCAGACATGGCAGGCCATCTGGACGATGGCCTGCCGGAGTGGTCAGATCCGCAGGCCAGTGAGCGCCTGACCGAGTTCGCTGGCGGTTCCCTTGAGGCCGGTGGTGCCGGCGACCGCCGCGCTGGCGGATTCCTCCACCCGGCTTGCCTCGTGGCGCACCTTGTCGAGGTTGCGGGTGATCTCCTCGGCCACCGAACTCTGCTCTTCGCTGGAGGTGGCGATCTGGGTGCTCATCTCCAGGACCGCATGGCTGTGGTTGCTGAGCCGCTCGATATCCATGCCCACCTCGGTGATGAGCTGCTGGCTGTCGGCGGCGCGCCCCACCGTCTTCTCCATGATGTCGTTCAGCGCCTCGGTACCGGCCTGGAGCTCCTCGATCATCTGCTGGATTTCCACCGTGGCCTGCTGGGTGCGGCTGGCGAGGGTGCGCACCTCGTCGGCCACCACCGCAAAGCCGCGTCCCTGTTCACCAGCCCGGGCGGCCTCGATGGCAGCGTTGAGGGCCAGCAGGTTGGTTTGCTGGGAGATGGCGTTGATGACGTTGACCACTTCGTTGATGCGATTGGCGTTGTGAGTCAGCCGCTCGACCGCGCCCGAGGCATTGCCAATCTCGTCCGCCAGGGTGCGGATGGCGGTGATGGTGCGTGCCACCCGCTGTGCCCCGTGAGTCGCCTCGTCGCTGGACTGGCGGGTTTGCAGCAGGGTGTCGTTGGCGTTGCGGGCCACTTCCCGGATGGCGGCGGACATCTGCTCCATGGCGGCGGCCAGGGAGTCCATGTGCTGGCGCTGGGCGCGGGCAAGCTGCTCGCCGTCGCTGGCATGCTCGCGAAATTCGTCTGCGGCCAGGGTAAGGGCATCGGCGGACTCTTCCACCAGTTGCACTATCTTGTGCTGGCGGTCGGTGAAGGTGTCGATGCTGCCCGCCAGAATGGAGAACTCGTCCCGCACCGGGAAGAAGTTGAGCCGGAAGGTGAGATCGCCGTTCGCTACCGTCTGCAATGCCTTGTTGGTGGAGTAGAGCGCCCCCGAGACAAAGGTCATCAGATAGTGGGTGATGAGGGCCAGCAGGGCGGCCAGCACCGCGATGATGGTGAGCGTGGTGCCCTGACCATCCCAGAGGGCGTAGTGACTCGTATCCAGGGTGCCGGAGACGACGCCCGCCTGACCTGCGCTGGCGCCATAGCGATAGATGTCTCCCTGCTGGCTAAGGCCGGTGGCGGCGCCAGGCGTGAGTACGAGATCCGCGGGCAGGGTAAGGGTCGGCTGCTGGCTCACCAGCTGGGCCGTGGTCTCGACCCGCCCTTTTAGCTGATCCACTCTGAGCTGCATCGCCTGATCATGGCCGTCGGCCAGCAGATACCAGGTGAGGAAGGCGATGAACACCAGGGGGCACCAGAAGGTGATGAGAAATTTCTCGCTGATCGTGAGGTGAATGAGATAACGGTCAACCCACCGAAACTTTACTTCTTTCATAATGGTATTGCGTCCTGCAAGGGGAAGAGAGTGTCGCGCTCATTATCGCCCCGGGGAAAAATTACTTAAGGGAAAGGTGTGATAAATGGGAGAGCAATCGTTTGTCGTGCGGGTGTGGGGTCAGGTTCAGGGGGTGGGGTTTCGCTACTTCACCCGGGAGCGGGCGCTGCAACTGGGGCTGCGGGGGCATGCCTACAACCTGGAAGATGGTTCGGTGGAAATCCTGATTGCCGGTCCCGAACAGAAGGTACAGATGATGCTGGGCTGGCTTGAGCACGGGCCCCGAACCGCCACCGTCACCCGAATGGAGTGCACCCAGGCGTTGCCACCCACTGGAACCGGTTTTCATACCAACTAGCCGGGAGGGTTCATGGGGGAGAGCGGGATTGCGCAGGCCAACCGGCTCGTTGGGCAATATCGGGGGGCGACCCTGGCACTGCGCCAGCACAAGGGGATGGAAGAGGTGCATGCCTACCGGATAGCGGCCCGCCGCCTGCTGGCGCTGCTCGCCCTGTGGCGACCCCTCATTCATGAGCCCGAGCTGGAGCGGCGATTGACCCGTGCCGTCGGCACGCTCTCCGCCCTGCGCGATGCCCAGGTCTATGCGCAGCATCATGGTGGCTCGCTTCGGCAGAACCGCTTGCCACGGGTCCCCCTGTTGACCGGCCTGCTTGCCCGTTGGCTGGCCCGACTGGAAGAGGTGCCCGTCGGTGTCGATCTCTTGTCGCTGTTTCAGCTGCATCTGGCGCTGTCACTGTCGGATGCACTGGCGAAGACCACCTCCCTTCCTGTGGGCACCAGGGCGAAACTTCGGTGCTGGCACCGGCTGCGTCTGGTGCTGAAACAGGCGCGCTACGGGATGGAGCTGCTGACGGCACAGGGGGGAGGGGATCCGGCCTGGTTGTCCATGCTGGTGAGCTGGCAGGAGCGGCTTGGGCAATTGCAGGACAGGCGCCAATGGCTCAGACGCCTTGGGGGCGAAACGGGGCGGGGCCAGCAACGGCGAGCCCTGAAAACAGAGATCCGCTGCCAACTACTGCAACTGGATTGCCATCAGGCGGAGCTGGTCGCCCTTCGCATGGCATTGCTGCAGAGCGGGCAGTAAGCACCCCACAAGATAAAAAAAGAGAGGCCATTGGCCTCTCTTTTCATTGGGACTGTCCGGGAAGGGGCGTATTACTTCACGCGCATGCCCGGCTGGGCACCTTCCTGGGGCTCGAGGATCCAGAGATCCTTGCCGCCCGGACCTGCCGCCAGCACCATGCCTTCGGACATGCCAAAGCGCATCTTGCGCGGGGCCAGGTTGGCCACCATCACGGTCAGCTTGCCTTCCAGATCTTCCGGGTTGTAGGCAGACTTGATACCGGCAAACACCTGACGGGTTTCGCCGCCGATGTCCAGCTGCAACTTCAGCAGCTTCTCGGCTTCCGGCACCGCTTCGGCCTTTTTGATCAGCGCCACCCGCAGGTCAATCTTGGCAAAGTCGTCGTAGGTGATGGTCTCGCTGATGGGATCGTCCACCAGGGGGCCTGCCGGTTTCTTGCTCTGCTCCTTGGCGAGATCTTCCTTGGACGCTTCCACCATGGCATCCACCTTGGCGGACTCGATGCGGGAGAAGAGCGCCTTGAAGGGAGCGACGCCGTGGTCGACCAGAGGGGCGGCGATGCCGTCCCAGGTCAGGGTCTCGCCGAGGAAGGCTTCGGCGCGCTCGGCCAGTTGCGGCATGACGGGCTTCAAGTAGGCCATCAGCACGCGGAACAGGTTGATGCCGACGGAGCAGACGGCTTGCAGCTCGGCATTCGCCCCTTCCTGCTTGGCGATGACCCAGGGAGCCTTGTCGTCCACATAGCGGTTGGCCTTGTCGGCCAGGGCCATGATCTCGCGGATGGCGCGACTGAATTCGCGCGCTTCATAGGCTTCGGCGATGCTGGCGCTGGCGTTGGCAAACTCGGCGTAGAGTGCGGGCTCGGCGCAGGTGGCGGCCAGCTTGCCGTCAAAACGCTTGGCGATAAAGCCGGCGTTGCGAGAGGCCAGGTTGACCAGCTTGTTGACCACATCGGCGTTGACGCGGGAGACGAAGTCTTCGAGGTTCAAGTCCAGATCGTCGATGCGGCTGTTGAGCTTGGCGGCGTAGTAGTAACGCAGGCACTCCGGATCCAGGTGCTTGAGATAGGTGGACGCCTTGATGAAGGTGCCCTTGGACTTGGACATCTTGGCGCCGTTGACGGTCACATAGCCGTGCACGTTGACCTTGGTCGGCTTGCGGAAGTTCGCGCCTTCCAGCATGGCCGGCCAGAACAGGCAGTGGAAGTAGGCGATGTCCTTGCCGATGAAGTGATAGAGCTCGGCGTCGGAGTCCGCTTTCCAGTAGCTGTCGAAGTCGATGTCGCCGCGCTTGTTGCACAGGTTCTTGAACGACGCCATGTAGCCGATGGGGGCGTCCAGCCAGACATAGAAGTACTTGCCGGGGGCACCGGGAATTTCGAAGCCGAAGTAGGGGGCGTCACGGGTGATGTCCCACTGCTGCAGGCCGCTTTCGAACCACTCTTGCATCTTGTTGGCCATCTCTTCCTGGATGGCGCCGGAGCCGCGTACCCAGTCGGCGAGCCAGGCTTCGAACTGGGGCAGGTCGAAGAAGTAGTGCTCGGAGTCCTTCATCACCGGGGTCGCACCGGAGACGGCGGATTTCGGATCAATCAGCTCGGTCGGGCTGTAGGTGGCGCCGCACGCGTCGCAGTTGTCACCGTACTGATCGGGGGACTTGCACTTGGGGCAGGTGCCCTTGACGAAGCGATCCGGCAGGAACATGGATTTTTCCGGATCGAACAGTTGGGAGATAGTGCGGATCTTGATTTTGCCTGACTCTTTGAGGCGGCCATAGATCACGCCCGCCAGCTCGCGGTTCTCGTCACTGTGGGTGGAGTGGTAGTTGTCGAAGCTGATGTTGAAACCGGCAAAATCCCCCTGGTGCTCCTGGGAGACGGCGGCAATCATCTCTTCCGGCGAGATCCCCATCAGCTGAGCCTTGAGCATGATGGGCGTACCGTGGGCATCGTCGGCACAGACGAAATGCACCTGATGGCCACGCATTCGCTGATAACGAACCCAGATATCGGCCTGGATGTGTTCCAGCATGTGGCCGAGATGGATGGAGCCGTTGGCATAGGGGAGGGCGCAGGTTACCAGCATTCTACGAGGATCAGTTGCCATAATACGTTCTTTATGTGCCTGTTGGGATGATACAGTGCCGTGCATGTTACCCGAATTGGGGGCGGCCTGCCTAGGGTTGTGGCCCCCGGTGCCCTGACTGGCGGCATCACGATGACGTCGGCAAGCCACTGATTTATGTGCGGTAACCGTTCACCTCAGCATAACGACAACATAATGGGGAGTTAATGGTGATTGATTCAGTAAAACAGATCCTGGCCGAATTTAAGCCGGCAGGATGGGGCAAGGATCTGGTCGCGGCCGGTTTTGTGCGTACCGTCGAGCGGCACGAACAGACCCTGGCCATCACGCTGGTGCTGCCCTTTGCCGGCCAGTCCCTGTTTGAACAGATCAAAGAGGAGTTCGATGCGCGGCTGCGCAGCGCAACCGGTGCGACCCGCATCGACTGGACGGGGGAGATAGACGTGGCCAGCATGCCTCGCGCGCAGCAACTGGCGGCGGTGCAGGGGATCCGCAATATCCTGGTGGTTGCCTCCGGCAAGGGAGGGGTGGGCAAGTCCACTACCGCGGTCAACCTGGCGTTGGCGCTGCAAAAAGAGGGGGCGCGGGTCGCCCTGCTGGATGCGGACATCTATGGCCCCTCCATCCCGACCATGACGGGGACCCTCAAGGAGCGCCCTGTCAGCTTTGATGGCAAGTTGATGGAGCCGGTGATGGCCTGCGGCATCAAGAGCAACAGCATCGGTTATCTGGTGGCCGAGCAGGATGCCACCATCTGGCGCGGTCCCATGGCGAGCAAGGCACTCGGGCAGATCCTTCACGAGACCCGCTGGGGCGAGGTGGACTACCTGGTGGTGGACATGCCCCCGGGCACCGGCGATATCCAGCTGACGCTGGCCCAGCAGGTGCCCACCACGGCGGCGGTGATCGTCACGACTCCCCAGGATGTGGCGCTGGCAGATGCCCGCAAGGGGATTGCCATGTTCAACAAGGTCAATGTGCCTGTGCTTGGCATCGTCGAGAACATGAGTTACCACGTCTGCAGCGCCTGCGGGCATCACGAGCCGTTGTTCGGTACCGGCGGTGGCCAGAAGATGGCGGAGCAGTATCACGTGGCGCTGCTTGGTCAGTTGCCGCTGCATATTGACATTCGCCAGCACATGGATGACGGCTGCCCCACCGTGTTCGGTGCGCCGGATGGCGAGCTGTCACAGACTTACCTGAAACTGGCTCGCCGGGTAGGGGCCGAGCTCTATTTCAGCGCAAAACCGATTGCGACCCCGCTCTACACTGTGGCGCTGGACGAATAATCGGCGTTCGGCCAAGGGGGACGGATTTGGGGTGGGCATGGCCACCCCTTTTTCATATAATGGATCGGTTTAAACAATCCCCAGTGCTCTTCTCTTTAGGTATTTTCAATGTCTGATACTCAACATTCCTGCGTGATCATCGGTATTGCTGGTGCATCCGCGTCCGGCAAGAGTCTTATCGCCCAAACCATCTATGAAGAGCTGGTGGCCGAGCTGGGAGCGGGTCAGATTGGTGTGATCACCGAGGATTGCTACTACCGTGATCAGACCCACCTGACCATGGAAGAGCGGGTCAAGACCAACTATGACCACCCCAATGCCCTGGATCACGATCTGCTGGTGCAGCATCTGACCCAGCTGACGCAAGGGGAGGCGGTCAACATCCCCCAGTACTCCTATACCGAGCACACGCGCATGACCGAGGTCACCACCTTTGCACCGCGCCGTGTCATCATCCTCGAAGGGATACTGCTGTTGACCGACAGCCGCCTGCGCGAATTGATGGATGCCTCCATCTTCATGGATACCCCGCTCGACATCTGTTTGCTGCGCCGTCTGGTGCGCGATGTGCAGGAGCGCGGTCGTACCATGGACTCCGTGCTCAAGCAGTATCAGAAGACTGTGCGTCCCATGTTCATGCAGTTCATCGACCCGTCCAAGCAGTATGCCGACGTGATCGTGCCCCGTGGCGGCAAGAACCGCATCGCCATCGACATGCTCAAGGCGCGTATCCGCCATATGTTGATTGGTTGAGAGAAAACAAGCCGGGTGATGCCCGGCTTTTTTTAATGAATCTTTTGTCAGGAGAGTCGCAGAATGCGTCTTTGTGATACCGATATCGAACGGCACCTGGATGAAGGCAAGATCGTCATCGAGCCGCGGCCCGGTGTTGAGCGGATCAGCGGCGTCAGCGTCGATGTGCTGCTGGGCAACGAGTTTCGGGTGTTTCGCGATCATACCGCGCCTTACATCGACCTTGGCGGTACCAGTGCCGAGATGGCCGATGCCATCGAGCGGGTGATGAGCGAGGAGATCCACGTGCCGGACGGTGAAGCCTTCTATCTGCACCCGGGTCAGCTGGCGCTGGCGGTGACCTATGAATCGGTTACCTTGCCCGCCGATATCGTCGGCTGGCTGGATGGTCGCTCCTCCCTGGCGCGCCTGGGCCTCATGGTGCACGTCACCGCCCACCGCATCGATCCGGGCTGGTCCGGTCGCATCGTGCTGGAGTTTTACAACGGCGGCAAGTTGCCTCTGGCCCTGCGTCCCAAGATGAAGATCGGTGCCCTGAACTTCGAGATGCTGTCAGGTACCGCGGCTCGCCCGTACAACAAACGGGAAAATGCCAAATACAAGAGCCAGCAAGGGGCTGTGGCCAGCCGGATCAACCAGGATTGATCCCCGCATTGTGCGGCTTGTCTATCGAGGTGGGTGCCAAGGCACCCTCTTTTTTTATCTGACAAAAGGAAACGGGCGTGCCGAGCGGGTTGAAAGGCTGCCTTTTTCGGGACATCGAGCCATGCTCAGGCTTTGATTGGCGCCTATCCACAGCAATGGAATGGACTTAAATTAATCCTCGACAAGCCCCGTTCCTACAGGCCCTAAGACATTTTCTGACGGAATGCCCTTTTTTTTTTTTGCTGAAATATTTCAACAACGGGTATGGCGCATCGAGCCTTCTGGCATAATCCGCCGCAACTCATAAACAGGTTCGTTTTTATGTTTGAAATGTTTAGTGGTTTGGGTTTGTGGTGGTCAATCGGTTTGGTATTGGCCGTTTTTTTTGTGCTGGCCTATGAATTCATCAACGGCTTTCACGATACCGCCAACGCGGTAGCAACGGTTATCTATACCAAGGCGATGCCGGCTCATATGGCGGTGGTGGCTTCCGGTCTGTTCAATTTCGCCGGTGTCATGCTGGGTGGGTTGGGGGTGGCCTATGCCATCGTTCACCTGCTGCCCATCGATCTGCTGCTTGGCATGGACTCTACCCAGGGTCTGATCATGGTGTTCTCCCTGCTGTTCTCGGCCATCGTCTGGAACCTGGGAACCTGGTACTTCGGCATTCCGGCATCCAGCTCCCACACCCTGATCGGTTCCATCCTGGGGGTAGGCGGCGCCTATGCCCTGATCAGCCATCAACCCCTGAAAGAGGGTATCAACGTCGGCAAAGCCATCGACATCATGCTCTCTCTCATCATCTCTCCCACCGTGGGCTTCATCATTGCCGCCCTGCTGCTGTTCGCCATGAAGCGCGTATGGCTTGGCAGCAAGATCCACAAGACCCCGGAAGAGCGCCTGCTGGTGGACGGCAAGAAGCATCCACCGTTCTGGGCCCGTGTCACTCTGATTTGTTCCGCAATGGGGGTGAGCTTCGTGCACGGCTCCAACGATGGCCAGAAAGGCATCGGTCTGGTGATGCTGGTGCTGATCTGCATGGCGCCTGCCTATTTTGCGCTGGACATGAACAGCCGCTCCTATGATCTGGACAGAACCCAGGATGCCAACCAGCGCATCATGGAGATCTACCAGCGTAACCAGGATCAGGTCTCCCATCTGGTGAACTTCAGTGTCCCTGCCAAAGCCCAGGAGGAGCTGATGAGCCACTGTGCGGCAGGGGAGGCCCTGCAGGCCATGGCGACCCTCGACAAGCGTCTGGGCCAGGTGCGCACCTACGAGGAGATGAATCTGGTGGATCGCCGCGAAGTGCGTCGCCTGCTGCTGTGCATCGACGACACTGCCCGCAAGGTCTCCAAGTTGCCACTGCCGGCCAAGGAGCTGACCGATCTCGCCAAATGGCGCAAGGATCTGACCGCAACGGCCGAATATGCGCCGACCTGGGTCATCGTGTCCATCGCCCTGGCGCTCGGTTGCGGTACCATGGTGGGCTGGCGTCGTATCGTCTACACGGTAGGGGAGAAGATCGGTTCCTCCGGCATGACCTACAGCCAGGGCATTGCAGCCCAGATCACGGCCGCCGCGTCCATCGGGATTGCGAGTCTGACCGGGATGCCGGTGTCCACCACCCACATTCTCTCCTCTGCGGTGGCGGGGACCATGGTGGCCAACAAGTCCGGCCTGCAGAGCCAGACCATCAAGACCATTCTGCTGGCCTGGGTGCTGACATTGCCGCTCACCATGCTGCTCTCCGGAGGCCTGTTCCTGCTGAACAACCATCTCTTTGGCGGGTAAGCGCGACAGTCATTGGAAATGAAACAAGGGCCTTCGGGCCCTTTTTTGTTGCCTGGTGAATGTCACGTCATACGGCAATAGTTCGATGAGTAATAGCTGTATGCCATCAGACAAGAAGTTGAGCAACAGTATCTATTACATCGTTTCTTACTCTGCATGCCTCAACCACTCTGTTGTACACAGTGAGGACCGCATACCCGGGAGCTACCTTGTGACGAACTGACGCTTGCACGTGAAGCTGAAGGGGTGTGCAACGTGCCTATGTTCCTCACCAGAAATGATGAGAGTGAAGAGCGCCACAGGTTGCCCTATGTCTGGCATTCCTGTTCAACCTGGGCTGTCTCAGCTACCACGAACACACCGACAGAGCAGTCAAAGGGGCTGTCAGACTGTTTGCCAAAGGCATCATATGCCGTCAATGCATTGACCTATCCACAAGCAGAGCATGTCGTGGTGCGTTGACAGAGATGAATTCTCTGTCTGGTGTGTTATTCACGTCTTGTTTGGACTGTGTGTGGTCGCTGAACATCGGGAAAGCGGCGGATATCGAAGAACGGGCAGGGGGGAGAGCAAGGCGATGTCAGCCCAAAAAAGAGATAAAAAAAGAGCCACACAATGTGTGGCTCTTTATTCAGACTAACGAGTCTGCTCAGGGGCGACCGGCCGGGCTGGTTGCCACGTTGCTGGCAGCGGTGCTGCCACCGTGGCGACCGGAGGTCACGACTTCGCTGCGTACCAGGGGAGCGTACTCCACGGGTTCACGGGGTGTCGGGGCAGGAGCCGCAGCCGGCGTTGCCATGGGGGCATAAGCCTTGCGGGCACGGGCCAATACACCGGCACCCTTGCTGACCTTCACTTCGGGGCTGGTTGCTGGCTCGGTTTGCACCACGGCAGCCGGCATCTCGACGACCTCCGCCTCGGCGGTGCCCGTCTCCTCAGCGATCACGACAGGTGCCGCTTCAGCAACCGGTGCAACCTCTTCTGGGATGGCCTCCACTTGCTGGGTCTGCTCGACAGCGTCGATCACGGCTACAGGTTCGTCATGAGAGGCGGTGTCGACGATAGGTTCGACCATCTCGGGTTTGACAACTGCCACTTCGGCGACGGGTTCAGCGTCTGCTTGCGCAGCCTGCTCCACTTCGTCAGTGGAGGGCGCGTCCACAGCCTGGGCTGCCAGTGCTTGCTCTGCCGCTTCCTCAGCAACGGCTTCAGCCACCACGTGTTCGGTCAGTGCGGCGGAGGCCTGCAGGGCTGCTGCAACCGCTTCTGCGCTCGGAATGGTGATGACAGGCACAGCCGGTTCTTCCACCTTCACCTGAGCCGCATCGGCCTGGGCCGCAGTAGTCAGCTGCACTTCGCCTTGTGCTTCGTCTTCACGCTGGCCACGAGCCTCTTCGTTGATGCGCTTGCGACGTTGCCCTTCGATGCGCTGATTGCGGGGGGGACGGCGGGAACGACGCTGACCTTCGCCTTGCTCTTCTTGTTGCTCAGCAGAGGCGGCTTGCACGTCGGCGACATCGGTGATTTGCTCGTCAATCGGCAGGGCAGGGGTGTCGGTCGCGGCGACATCGACACGGATCTGCTTGCGCAGTTGGCGACGTTCGCGGCGCTCGGCCACTTTCTGCTCTTTTTCCTGACGCGGTTCAGCGCTGGCGACAGCAGTATCAACGGTATCAACCGCCTCGACGCTCACCTCTGCACGGGGTTCGCGGGGCGCGCGAGGTTCACGAGCCGGACGCGGGGCACGAGGTTCGCGCTCCTGGCGGGGTTCGCGAGGCTCACGCTCCATGCGCTGTTCGGTGCGCACTTCGCCACGGGGTTCCCGTTCCTGGCGCGGTTCCCGCTCTTGACGAGGCTCACGCTCTTTGCGCGGGCGACGATTGCGATCACTGCTCTCGCGGCTGGCTGCGCCTTCACGCTTCTCGCCGGCCTCGGCATTGCGACTGCCGCGGTTGTCATCGCGACGGCCACGTTGACCACGGCTGCGGGATTCATCGCGCTGGTGACGGTGCCCGTCATCCTTGCGAGCTTCGCGCTGGGCGGCCGGTTTGTCGGCAGGCGCCTTCACCTCGGCCGGAGCCGCATCGGAGGAGGCACCGAACAGGCCGGAGAAGGCCTTGGCCAGCTTGCCAAAGAAGCCGACTTGTTCTGCAACCGGAGCGGGAGTCGCAAGAGGAGCCGGGGCGGTGGGCGCAACAGGCTGGGGAGCCGGGGCAAACCCTTGCAGCAGCGGCTGTTCGCGCTCGACTACCTGAGCCTGGCGCGGCTGATAGACCGGCTTGGCAATCTCGGTTTTGAGCTCGTAGCTGGCCGCTTCCGGGATCTCGTTCTGACGGATGCGGGTCACTTCGTAGTGCGGCGTTTCCAGATGCTGGTTCGGAATGATGTAGACACGCACATCATTGCGCTGTTCCAGATTGGCGATGGAGGTACGCTTCTCGTTGAGCAGATAGGCGGCCACATCGACCGGCACCTGGGCATGAACCTGCTCGGTGTTGTCCTTCATGGCCTCTTCTTCGATGAGACGCAGGATGGACAGGGCGAGGGATTCATTGTCACGGATGACCCCCTGACCCTGGCAACGGGGGCAGATATGGCTGCTGGACTCGTTGAGGGAGGGACGCAGACGCTGGCGAGACATCTCCAGCAGACCGAAACGGGAGATACGGCCCAGCTGGATGCGGGCACGATCCTGATGCACCGCTTCACGCAGACGGTTTTCCACTTCGCGCTGATGGCGAACCGGGGTCATGTCGATGAAGTCGATGACAATCAGGCCACCCAGGTCACGCAGGCGCAATTGACGGGCAATCTCGTCGGCCGCTTCCAGGTTGGTCTGCAGGGCGGTCTCTTCGATATCGCCGCCCTTGGTGGCGCGGGAGGAGTTGATATCGATGGAGGTCAGTGCTTCGGTCGGGTCGATGACGATGCTGCCGCCGGAGGGCAGGCGCACTTCGCGCTGGAAGGCCGATTCGATCTGGCTCTCGATCTGGAAGTGGTTGAACAGGGCGACATCACCCTTGTACAGCTTCACGCGATTGAGGAAATCGGGGCGGACCAGCTCGATATGTGACTTGGCGCGCTCGAAGATGACCGGATTATCGATCAGGATCTCGCCCACATCGCGACGCAGATAGTCACGGATGGCGCGCACGATGACGTTGCTCTCCTGGTGAATGAGCACCGGAGCGGAACGTTGTTGTGACGCCTTGTGGATGGAGTCCCAGTGATTGAGCAGAACGTTCAGATCCCACTCCAGCTCTTCCGGGGACTTGCCCACACCGGCGGTGCGCACGATGAGGCCCATGCCGTCCGGTACGGTCAGTCCGCTCAGGGCTTCCTTCAGCTCGGTCCGCTCGTCACCCTCGATGCGACGGGAGATGCCGCCGGCACGGGGGTTGTTCGGCATCAGCACCAGGTAGCTGCCAGCCAGACTGATGAAGGTGGTGAGGGCGGCACCCTTGGTACCACGCTCTTCCTTGTCGATCTGGACAATCACTTCCTGGCCTTCGCGGACCACTTCTTTGATGTTGGGACGACCCTGATAGGAGTAACCGGAGGGGAAGTAATTGCGGGCGATTTCCTTTAACGGTAGGAAACCGTGGCGTTCGGCGCCATAGTCAACAAAAGCAGCTTCGAGACTGGGTTCTACTCGGGTGATTTTGCCCTTGTAAATGTTCGCTTTTTTCTGCTCGTGTCCCGGACTTTCAATATCCAAATCGTAGAGCTGTTGTCCGTCAACCAGCGCTACGCGCAACTCCTCTTCCTGAGTCGCGTTGATTAGCATTCTTTTCATTGAGTTCTCATTATTTTGTCATTTTGATTCCTCCACTGGGTCCTGCCGGCGCCGGCCTCGGGTCTTCAGCATGCTGGGGCAACCTCCCGGTTGGGGTATGCATGAGGCGCAAACTAAGGGCACTCTGGTTCAGCCTTCTCGAGAGGGCGTGAATTAAGGATACCGATGTGGAGACAATTTACGTCGGCTCTGTTTGTGTTCTCCATGCGTTGTACCTCGCACCCGGGAACCGTCATGTTCTTGTATACACGGTGTTTCGGGATTGGGTGGCATACATTTTGGCCACTTAGTACAAGGCTTGAACACAATGACAAAACCTTGTTTATTATCCCATTTAAACCACTTTTATAGCAAGACGCCATTTTTTAACAAAGCATGGAGCCAAGGGCTGTCGGCGGTGTTAAAATCCGCGCCATGACACAGATACATCAACAAGTGCAGCTGCTCACCATCGAAGCTGAGCATGACGGGCAGCGCATCGACAATTTTCTCAAGACTCAGTTAAAGGGCGTCCCCAAGAGCCTGATTTATCGCATCCTTCGAAAAGGGGAGGTACGGGTCAACAAGAAGCGCATCAAACCGGAATACAAGCTTTGTGCCGGTGACGAGGTGCGGGTGCCCCCCGTGCGTGTGGCCGAGAAGAATGAGTTGCCTTCTGCCAACCTCGGCAGCATCCAGCGTCTGGAGAGCCAGATCCTGTTTGAAGACGACGCCATGATAGTGCTAAACAAGCCGTCCGGCATGGCAGTGCACGGCGGCAGCGGCCTCAGTTTTGGCGTCATCGAAGGGCTGCGTGCCCTGCGCCCCGAAGCCCGTTTCCTCGAACTGGTGCACCGGCTGGATCGCGACACCTCCGGCGTGCTGCTGGTTGCCAAGAAGCGCAGTGCCCTGCGCAGCCTGCACGAGCAGCTGCGGGTCAAGACCATGCGCAAGCAGTATCTGGCGCTGGTGCGCGGCCAGTGGCAACCCCACGTCAAGGTGGTCAATGCGCCACTTCGCAAAAATGATCTGCAATCCGGCGAGCGGGTGGTGCGGGTCAGCAGCGATGGCAAACCCTCCGAGACCCGGTTCCGGATTGCCCGTCAATTTGCCGAAGCCACCCTGGTCGAGTGCAGCCCCATCACTGGCCGTACCCACCAGATCCGTGTCCACACCCAGCACGCCGGCCATCCCATCGCCTGCGATGACAAATATGGTGAGGCCGGGTTTGATGAAAAAATGCGGGGGCAGGGGCTAAAGCGTCTGTTCCTGCACGCCTGGAAGCTCACCTTTACTCATCCGGTGGACGACCGGGAGATGCAGGTGGAAGCGCCATTGTCACCGGAGCTTGAGGCGTTCCTCGCCAAGCTGCCACGCTGACAGCCATGAAAAACGGGAGCCAAGGCTCCCGTTTTTCATGGCAGAGTTCTTGTTATGGCAGAGCCAGGCCGTGGCGACCCAGGAGATCAACCAAGCCTATCAGGGGAAGACCGACAAGGGCGTTGGGATCGCGCCCCTCCAGCGCCTTGAACAAGACGATGCCCATTCCCTCGCACTTGAAGCTGCCGGCACAATCCAGAGGACGTTCGGCCTCCACATAGCGACGGATGGCGGCTTCGTCGAGCGAGCGAAAATGCACGGTGAAAGGCTCGACGAGCTGCTCGGCATGGCCATTCGCAGCATTGATCACACAGAGCCCGGTGTAAAAGATGACGCGCTTGCCTTGTGCCCGCAGCAACTGCTCGACCGCCTTCTCCACCGTGCCGGGTTTGCCGAGGATCTGCCCGTCACAGACGCACACCTGATCTGAACCGATGATCAATCCTTGATCACGGTCAGCGGCAACGGCATTCGCCTTGGCAAACGCCAATCTGCTGACCAGAGCTTCTGCGGTCTCCCCGTGTCGCGCCGTCTCATCGACTTGAGGCGCAGCACAGTGAAATGGCTGACCGAGTTTTTCCAGCAAGGTCTTGCGGTAGGACGAGGTGGACGCGAGGATCAAGGAAGGCTGCATGTTTTGATGATATCCATTTATAAATCAATTGGTTGATTCTATCTGTGCAGATGGGGCCACGCAAACAGGAGATGTCTACAGCGGGACTCGCCTAATTAGCGGGAAGCATGCATGCTGATGGAACCACAGCACAAACACAAGAGATCGGAATTGAGCGTGATGACACGATATGCGGCCTTGGTCATGGCACTGATCTCCTTCGCCAGCTGGGCAGGGACATGGCAACTTCGCCAGGGGGATGAGGGGGTGATGCTTTGGACCCAGCCACATCCTCCGACCTCTTTTCAGGCCTTACGTCTGGAGATGCGGGTGAATGCCGATCCTGGCGCGCTGATCACGGTGCTGCGGAACACGGCGCGCCATAAAGAGTGGTTGCCCCAGAGCCGTGAAGTCAGGGTGCTGGCCAGATCGGGTCCCGACGATGATCTGGTCTATACCCGCCTGGCATCTCCCTGGCCGGTGCAAGACAGGGAGCTCATCACCCGCTCTCATCTGAGTCGACGCATTGATTGCAGCCTGACTCTCGAGGTGTGGGCAGAGCCGAATGCCCTGCCATTGCATGCAGGGCTGTTCCGGATCCAGGAAAGCGCCGGACGGTGGGAGGCGCTACCCCAACGGGATGGCAGCACACTCGTTCGGCTCGAAACCTATACCAATCCGGGCAACAACTTGCCGGGCTGGCTGGTCAATCCCATTGCCATCAAGGCTGCCGTGGGCAGTTTCAAAGCCATACGCCGACTGATGGAAGCCGAGCCCAGTGTGGCTGCGACACCAGGCCTGCTGGGGAGCGACCCGCGCTGTTCTGCCACCTGATGAGACACCAAGGAGCACATCCGGTGGACAGACAGGGGAGGGGAACAGGATCCTGTGCCAGATCCTGCACGATATGGCATAATCGGCCACCGATGAGCACAAGTTCCTCTTGCAGGGGCCTGTGAAGGTAAAATCATCGGCGGTAAGGACTTTTTCCTTTGACTATCCCTTGTTGGACCTATAATATTCGCGCCCTATGCAAAAGGTGAAGTTGCCCGTTAAGGTTGATCCAGTCCGTAATGCCTTGAAGCTACTCGATTATGTCGGGATAGTGGAAAAGTCGCAGATGCCCAGGCTGGAGGAATCAACCGAAGGCTTGCGAAGTGATGTGGATGTCACACTGCACTTTGGCAAAGATGTCCAGAAGTTGACCGTTATGAAAGGCACTGCCCATGCCAAGGTCGACCTGGTTTGCCAGCGTTGTGGTGAGACGTTTGAACACCTTTGTGAAGCTAGTTTTATTTACACTCCGCTGTTCGAAAGAACAAACGAGGAAGAACTGCCGGAAGCTTATGAGCCCATTGAGTTGGACGAAAACGGCGAGATAGATCTTCATCAAATCCTGGAGGATGAACTCATCCTCTCGTTGCCTCAGGTAGCCATGCATCCGGTGGATGTGTGTCCCAGAGGAAACATGGAGATGACCTGGGGTGAAATCGAACCTGCTGATGAGCGGCCGAATCCCTTTGCAGTTCTTGAAGCGCTCAAACGTAAGTGAATTTTAGGAGTTAGCCTACCATGGCCGTACAACAGAACCGTAAAACCCGCGCCAAGCGTGGCATGCGTCGTTCCCACGATGCGCTGACCACCGCTGCCCTGACTGTTGATCAGACCAGTGGCGAAATTCATCGTCGTCACCACGTGACTGCCGATGGTTTCTACCGCGGTAAAAAGGTAATCGCTTAAGGATTGCCTTTGTCTACGCAAACTGTCGCGCTAGACATAATGGGGGGAGATATCGGCCCCTCGGAAACAGTGCCTGCCGCCGTGCAGGCACTGTCTCTTCTACCCCAGCTAAAACTTGTTCTGGTCGGTGATCAACACCAGACTGCCCCTCTTCTGCAGCAATATGGCCTGCTCAATCACCCTCGCGTTCGTCTCGTGCATGCCTCCCAGGTCGTGGGCATGGGCGAAAAACCTATCGTGGCGCTGCGTACCCTGAAAGACTCCTCCATGCGCGTGACCCTGGATCTGGTCAAGAGCGGCGCTGCCGATGCCTGTGTCAGTGCAGGCAACACCGGTGCCTTGATGGCCATGGCCAAGTGCGTGCTCAAATCCTTGCCCGGTGTTGACCGGCCAGCCCTTATCAAGGCGCTGCCCACATTGGGTGGAAAACGGACCGTGATGCTGGATCTGGGTGCGAACGTGAGCTGTGATGCCGACACCTTGCTGCAATTTGCCGTGATGGGCGCCGTGGTTGCAGAGAAGGTCGAGGGGATACCTTCACCCAGAGTGGCACTGCTCAACGTGGGGGAGGAGGAGATCAAGGGCAACGACCTGGTGCGCCACAGCGCCGAGTTGCTGCGCCAATGCTCCGCCCTGAATTTTTTCGGTTTTATCGAGGGTGACAGGATCTTCAGCGGCGAGTGCGACGTGATCGTCTGCGACGGTTTCGTGGGCAACGTGGCGCTCAAGACCGCGGAGGGGGTGGTGCGGATGATGGCCGAACTGGCCGGATATCCGCGCAAAAAACGCAGTTTTCTTGGTCGACTCGCCGGATTTATGTTCAAACGGCGTTTCTCTTACCTGAACCCCGACCAGTATAATGGCGCGAGTCTGTTAGGATTGCGCGGCATTGTGGTAAAAAGCCATGGGCGGGCCGAGCGCCGCGCTCTGTGTCATGCGATTCTGCTGGCTGCACAAGAAGCCAGACATCAACTTCCATTGCAAATTGCAGATCGCCTTGAATCTGTCTTTTCCGACAGGGATTTATAAAACTCTATGCATAGCAAAATTCTGGGTACTGGCAGTTATCTGCCGAGTTCGGTTCGTACCAACGCCGATCTTGAACAGATGGTTGAAACCAGTGACGAATGGATCGTGGAACGCACCGGGATCCGTGAACGCCGTATCGCCGGAGCCGACGAAACCGTCGCGACCCTTTCTCATCAGGCGGCCTTGCGTGCGCTTGATGCGGCAGGTCTGACTGCCGCCGATCTGGACATGATAGTGCTGGCCACCACCAGCGCAGAGAATGCCTTCCCAGCTGCTGCCTGTGAACTGCAGGGGCTGCTTGACGTACCGGGGATCCCGGCGTTTGACGTAGCCGCCGCCTGTGCCGGCTTTACATATGCTCTCGCAATCGCCGATCAGTTCGTCAAATCCGGCGCTGCTCGCCACGTGCTGGTTGTCGGTGCGGACGTGCTGTCACGCATGTGCGATCCCGAGGATCGCGGCACCATCATCCTGTTCGGGGATGGGGCAGGGGCCGTGGTCATCGGTGCCAGCGACACTCCTGGCATCCTCTCCACCCATCTGCATGCCGATGGCCGTTATGGCGAGCTGCTCAAACTGCCGCAGCCCCGTCGCGGCATGCCGGGTGCCGAGCTCGAAGCCTACATGTACATGAAGGGCAACGATGTCTTCAAGGTGGCGGTGACACGCCTTAGCGAGATCGTGACCGAAACCCTGGCTGCGGCCAACGTCGAGCCGAGCGAGCTGGACTGGCTGGTGCCCCATCAAGCCAACTTCCGCATCATCAATGCCACCGCGAAGAAACTCGGCATGGGGCTCGACAAGGTGATCCTGACCCTGGATCGTCATGGCAATACCTCCGCGGCCTCCGTGCCCATCGCCTTTGATGAAGGGGTGCGTGATGGTCGCATCAAACCCGGCCAGCTGGTCCTGCTGGAAGCCTTCGGCGGCGGTTTTGCCTGGGGCTCTGCGCTGGTTCGCCTCTGATACCGAGCGGTGCCCGGTCCTCGGGCGCCCGCTTACCGAATTCGTCTTACCTTAAAGGAATCAATGATGACCCGATTTGCCATTGCCTTCCCGGGACAAGGCTCCCAGAGCGTCGGCATGCTGGCCGAGCTGGCCGAGCAACACGCTGTGATTAAAGAGACCTTCGCCGAGGCGAGCCAGGTGCTGGGTTATGACCTGTTTGCCCTGGTGATGGCAGGCCCGGCTGAGGATCTCAACAAGACCTGGCGTACCCAGCCTGCACTGTTGACCGCCTCCGTCGCGCTGTGGCGCCTGTGGCAGCAACAGGGGGGGGCAACCCCCGCCGTGATGGCCGGCCACAGCCTGGGGGAATACTCCGCCCTGGTGTGCAGCGGCGCGCTGGCGTTTGCCGATGCCGTCAAACTGGTCGAGCTGCGTGGTCTTGCCATGCAGGAAGCCGTACCGGAAGGCACTGGCGCCATGGCTGCCATCATCGGTCTGGACAACGAAAGCATCGCTGCCAACTGTGAGAAAGCGGCCCAGGGGCAGGTGGTCTCTCCGGTCAACTTCAACTCTCCGGGCCAGGTGGTCATCGCCGGCCACAAAGAGGCGGTCGAGCGTGCCAACGTGCTGATGAAAGAGTCAGGTGCCAAGCGTGCTCTGCCGCTGCCGGTCTCCGTGCCCTCCCACTGCGCCCTGATGAAACCGGCCGCAGAAAAGCTGGCCGCCGCCCTGGATGGGATCGAGATCAAGGTTCCTGCCATCGCCGTCATCAATAATGTCGACGTCTCTTGTGAGCAGGATCCTGCCGCCATCAAGCAAGCCCTGGTGCGTCAGCTGTTCAGCCCGGTTCGCTGGACTGAAACGGTAGAGCGCATGGCAAACGATGGTGTTACCCTCGAAATCGAGATGGGCCCGGGCAAGGTGTTGACCGGCCTGGCCAAGCGTATCGATGCGCGAGTGGAAGGTATTCACGCCAACGACGCCGCCTCGTTCGAGCAGGCGCTGGCCCAGATCAAGTAAACAGGAGCAAGTCATGAGTTTTATCGATAAGGTTGTGTTGGTCACTGGCGCCAGCCGTGGCATTGGTCGTGCGATTGCGGAGACGTTTGCTGCTCGTGGCGCCAAAGTCGTGGGTACCGCGACCAGCGAGAGCGGTGCCGAAGCGATCAGTGCTTACCTGGGTGAGCAAGGCTGCGGCATGGCACTGAACGTGACCAGTCAGGAATCCATCGAAACCGTCTTCGCCGCCATCAAGGCGCGTTTTGGCGACATCGACATCCTGATCAACAACGCCGGCATCACCCGCGACAACCTGCTGATGCGGATGAAGGATGACGAGTGGAACGAGATCATCGACACCAATCTCACCTCCCTGTACCGTCTGAGCAAGCCGGTATTGCGTGCCATGATGAAGAAGCGCAACGGTCGCATCATCAGCATCGGTTCCGTGGTCGGCACCATGGGCAACGCCGGTCAGGTCAACTATGCTGCTGCCAAGGCTGGTCTGGTTGGCTTTACCAAGTCGCTGGCCCGTGAAGTGGCATCCCGTGGCATCACGGTGAATGCGGTTGCTCCCGGTTTCATCGAGACCGACATGACCAAGGCGCTCAATGAAGAGCAGCGCGCCGGCATCATGAATCAGGTGCCTGCCGCCCGTTTGGGCGATCCGAAAGAAATTGCTGCCGCTGTGGTATTCTTGGCATCGGATGATGCCGCCTATATTACCGGCGAAACCCTGCATGTTAATGGCGGGATGTACATGGTGTAATCAATTTGTCGTGAGTTCTGTTCAAATTTGCGATAATACGCCGAAGTTTGGCGAATTTCGTGGTTTGACCAGCGGCAAGTCACTTGCAAACTCACGTCAATTGAATACACTACCCCAACCAGACGCAATAGCGTATTTTTAAAGGAAAATTCAGGTCATGAGCAACATCGAAGAACGCGTAAAGAAAATCATCATCGAACAACTGGGTGTTAAAGAAGAAGACGTGAAGAACGCTGCCTCCTTCGTCGACGACCTGGGCGCTGACTCTTTGGATACCGTTGAACTGGTAATGGCGCTGGAAGAAGAATTCGATACCGAAATTCCTGATGAAGAAGCCGAGAAGATCACCACTGTTCAAGCGGCTATCGACTACATCACCGCTAATCAGGAATAAGTTCCTGTTCTGAAAGAAGCGGCCCAAGGGCCGCTTCTTTTATGTTTACCCCTTTCAAAACACCTCTCGGAGACTACCTCAGTGTCAAAACGCAGAGTCGTGGTGACCGGCTTGGGGATGCTTTCCCCGGTAGGCAACACTGCCGAATCCAGCTGGCAAGCCCTGCTCAACGGGCAGAGCGGCATTTCCCTCATCGACCACTTTGATGCAAGCGAGTTCGCAACCCGTTTCGCAGGCCTGGTCAAGGATTTCGACCCCGAAGAGTTCGGCATCAACCGCAAAGAAGCCCGCAAGATGGATCTCTTCATCCAGTATGGCGTGGCGGCGGGTGTTCAGGCCCTGGAAGATTCCGGCCTGATCATCAACGAAGAGAACGCGGAGCGGGTAGGCGTTGCCATCGGCTCCGGTATCGGCGGTCTGGGTCTGATTGAGCAGAACCACAGCAGCCTCATCAATGGCGGCCCCCGCAAGCTGAGCCCTTTCTTCGTTCCGTCCACCATCATCAATATGGTGTCCGGTCATCTTTCCATCATGAAAGGCATGCAGGGCCCGAACATCGCCGTGACTACCGCCTGCACCACGGGTACCCATGCCATCGGCATGGCTGGCCGGATGATCGCCTATGGCGATGCGGACGTGATGGTTGCCGGTGGTGCCGAGAAAGCCTCCACCCCCATGGGCATGGGCGGCTTTGCCGCTGCCAAGGCGCTCTCCACCCGTAATGACGAACCGCAGAAGGCGAGCCGCCCCTGGGACAAGGATCGCGACGGTTTCGTGCTGGGCGACGGTGCCGGCGTGCTGGTGCTGGAAGAGTATGAACATGCCAAGGCCCGCGGCGCCAAGATCTATGCCGAGCTGGTCGGCTTTGGCATGAGCGGGGATGCCTATCACATGACGGCCCCTCCCTCGGACGGCGATGGTGGCGCACGCGCCATGAAGAACGCCATCAAGGATGCTGGCATTGCACCCGAGCAGATCGGTTACATCAATGCCCACGGTACCTCCACCCCCCTTGGGGATGTGGCAGAGCTGCGCGGTATGAAGAAGGTGTTTGGTGACCATGCCAGCGCCCTGATGGTCAGCTCCACCAAGTCCATGACAGGCCACCTGTTGGGTGCGGCTGGCGCCATCGAGGCGATCATCACCGTGCTTTCTCTGCGTGACCAGATGGTGCCTCCCACCATCAACCTGGACAACCCGGATGATGAGTGCGACCTGGATCTGGTCCCGCATGTTGCCAAGGTCGGCAGCTTCGAATATGCCCTCTCCAATTCCTTCGGTTTTGGCGGCACCAATGGCTCCCTGATCTTCAAACGCGTATAATTCGCTCTGGGCGAATGATAAGGCCCGATACGGCAGTATCGGGCCTTTTTTATCGGAGGGATCCCCTTGCTGATTAATGGAATACCCACAGAAACACTGTCAGCCAGGGATCGTGGACTGGCATACGGTGATGGTCATTTCACCACCATGCTGGTGAGGGAAGGGAAGGTACTCTGGTGGCAGGACCATCTGGCCCGGCTGCAACATGCCAACGCCCGGCTTGGTTTTGGCGAGCACTCCTGGGACCTGCTTGCCGACGAGGCGGCGCAGCTGGCTTCTGGGCAGGCACAGGCTGTCGTCAAGATAATGCTGACCCGGGGCGCCGGTGGGCGGGGATATGACGGCGCAGGCTGTGACACGCCCACTCGCATCATCTCTTTGGCACCTTATCCTGAGCATTATCATGATTGGCAGCAAACCGGCATCAATGCCCTGGTATGCCAACAGTATCTTGGGGACAGTCCCATGCTCGCCGGTCTCAAGACGCTGGGGCGCCTCGAACAAGTGATGCTGAAGCGCGAACTTGCTGCGCGCGGCGGGGTCGAAGGTATAGTCTTGAACAGCCGGGGATTTCTGGTAGAAGGGGTCAGCGCCAATCTGTTTTGGCGTCGCGGCAGGACGGTGTTCACACCGGATCTCACCCGCGCCGGGATCGATGGCATCATGCGCAAGCGCGTGATGACGATGCTTAAACAGATGGGCATTGAACTGCGTGTCGTTGAGGCTCCATTGGAGTCACTCTGGCAGGCGGAAGAGGTCTGGCTGACCAATACCCTGATGGGGATTGTCCCGGTCACCAGCATCGGGGATATGCACTATCCCAGTCCGGTATTGATCCGCCGTTTACAGGAGCGCTTGGTCATTGAAGTTTAATCGGCTTTACACCCTGCTCGCGGGGGCGGCACTCTCTGTCGCCGTTGCCGGAGGGTACGTGTATCACAAGTGGCAACAGGTGGAGACGCTCACCAACAAGGGGCCAACCCGCCTCTTTACCGTCGAAAAAGGCGCCCATGCGGCGCGCCTGATTGCCGAACTGGGAGAGGGGGAAACCAGCCCCTGGGCGGTGCGCCTCTGGTTGCGCGGTCATCCCGAACTGGTGGCCATCAAGTCCGGCACCTATGAAATCAAGGAAGGGGCGCCGCTCAAGGAGACTCTCTCTCTCTTTGCTTCCGGCAAGGAGTTTCACTTCAGCCTGACCTTTGTCGAAGGGTCCCGTTTTGAGGATTGGCTGAAGCAACTTTCCAGCGCCCCCTATCTGGAGCGCCTGACTCTGGAGCAGAGCGAAACCGAGCTGGCTCAGGAACTCGGCATCGAAAATGGCAAGCTGGAGGGGTGGTTCCTGCCGGAAACCTACGCCTATACCACTCATGCCAGCGATCTTTCCATCCTGCGCCGCGCCTATCAGGACATGAAAACGTTCCTGGAGGCTTCCTGGGAGAAGCGTCAGGCCAATCTGCCCTACAAGACACCCTATGAGGCGCTCATCATGGCCTCCATCATCGAAAAAGAGACGGGCCAACCGGATGAACGAGCCCAGATTGCCTCTGTGTTCGTCAACCGTCTACGCCTTGGCATGAAGTTGCAAACCGACCCTACCGTCATCTACGGGGTGAAGGAGAGGTACGATGGCAACATTCGCCGCAGCGATTTGACCGACGTGAACCCCTACAACACCTATGTGATCGACGGTCTGCCTCCGACGCCCATCGCCATGCCGGGCAAGGCCTCCATCGAGGCGGCGCTCAACCCCAAATCGACCGACTATCTCTACTTCGTTGCCAAGGGGGGCGGTGCCCACTACTTCTCCAAGACCCTCGATGAACACAATCGGGCGGTGCGTGAATACATATTGAAGAAACCCTAATGTCTAAATTTATCGTGATTGAAGGATTGGAAGGGGCAGGGAAGAGCTCTGCGGTGCGCTATGTCACCGACTATCTGCAAGCCCACGGAGTGGCGCGGATCGAGTGCACCCGGGAGCCGGGCGGCACGCCGCTGGCGGAACGCATGCGGGCCATCGTCAAGGAAGTACACGACGAGCGCCTGACCGTCGAGGCCGAGCTGCTGTTGATGTACGCCTCCCGGGTACAACTGGTGGAGACCCGGATCAAACCTGCCCTGGCAGACGGCATCTGGGTAGTGGGCGATCGCCATGATCTCTCCTCCCAGGCCTATCAGGGGGGGGGCCGCGGCATCGATGCGAACCTCATCGGCGCCATCAAACGGGCGGTCCTCGGGGATTTCAAGCCGGATCTGACCCTTTATCTCGACATTGATCCTGCCATCGGCCTGCAGCGGGCCCGCCATCGCGGCGAGCTGGACAGGATTGAGCTGGAGCAGATCGGCTTCTTTGAACGTACCCGCCAGCGTTACCTCGAGTTGGCGGCCGCCGATGATTCCATCCAGGTCATCGATGCCGGATTGCCCCCGGCGCAAGTCAAAGCCGCCATCGAGGCAGCCCTTGAGCATTATCTGGCAAGCGAGGGGCTATGTATCCCTGGCTGATCCCGGATTGGCATGCCCTGAGCGAGACGGCCCGGGCCGGACGGCTCGGCCACGCCTGGTTGCTGCTCGGGGATCCCGGGCTTGGCAAGGAGCAGCTTGCAGAGCGACTGGCGCGACTGCACCTGTGTCAGCATCCACAACGAGGTGAGCCCTGCGGTCAGTGCCACTCCTGCCAGCTTTTTGAGAAGGGGCATCACCCGGATCTTGGCACCCTGGGGCCCGAGGGCAAGACCATAGGTGTCGAAGCCATCCGGGAGATTTGCAGCCGCCTCCAGAGCACATCCCAGCTCGGTCGCGGCAAGGTGGTGATCATTCAGGAGGCGGAGCGCATGACGGAGTCTGCCGCCAATGCTTTGCTGAAGACGCTGGAAGAGCCGGCTGGCGACAGTCTGTTGCTGCTCATCGCATCCCGGGTATCTCGCCTGCTCCCCACCATCTTGAGCCGTTGTCACAAGCATGTCTGCCAGCTCCCCTCTGAGGGGGAGACCCTTGCCTGGCTCGCCGAGCAGGGCCATCAGGCCACCCAGGCCCAGGTGCGGATCTGCCAGGGTGCGCCGCTGCGGGTGCTGAGCTACATCGAAGCACAGCAAGATGATGCCAGACGGGCATTGCTCGACGGATTTGTCTCGCTGGCATCGGCCCCCACCTGTGCGGCGAATGTCTGTGCCCAGTTGGCCGAGGATACTCAGGTCCGGCTGCACTGGTTGCAGCTCTTCCTGTGTGATGCCCTCAAGCTTCAGGCTGGCTGCGGCCATCATCAACTGGCAATGCCGGATCTTGCATCACTCAGCCAGCAACTGGCAGAGAAACACTCCAGCGAACGGCTCCTGGAAGCCGAACAGCAGCTGGTTATGCTGAAAGAGGCTTGTCAGCCAGGGCAGCTTTCCAATCCCACCATCCATTTGATGAACTGGCTCAATCGCTGGTTATAAACAAGGTTGTCTATGTTACTCGTTGATTCCCATTGCCATCTCGATCGCTTGAGTTATGGCTCCAAGCAGACCGACATGGCCGATGTATTGGCCAAGGCGGCGCAGCAGAGCGTGGGATATTTTCTCTGCGTGAGTGTGACCCAGGCCCAGTTCCCGACCATGATGGAGGCCATCGCTCCCTATCCCCAGGTGTTTGCCTCCTGCGGTGTTCACCCGCTCAATCAGGATCCCGGGGTGGATGCTCCCTTGCTGCTGACTCAGGCGGCCGATGAGAGAGTGGTGGCCATCGGCGAAACCGGGCTCGACTACTTCTATTCACCGGAAAACAAGGATGTACAGCAAGCCTCTTTCCGCGAACATATCCGGGTAGCCCGGGCACTGAACAAACCGCTAATCATCCACACCCGGGATGCCCAGGAAGACACGCTGCGGATCATGCGAGAGGAGGGGGCCGAACAGGTGGGCGGAGTGCTGCACTGCTTCACCGAGTCCCTCGAAATGGCCGAGGCCGCGATGGCCATGGGGTTCTATATTTCCATCTCGGGAATAGCCACTTTCAAGAACGCCTCAGCCCTGCAGGCCGTGGTCAAGGCGTTGCCACTGGAACGACTGCTGGTTGAAACCGACTCTCCCTATTTGGCACCGGTTCCCCACCGGGGGAGGGAGAACGAGCCTGCCTTTGTTCGCGACGTTGCCCAATTTATCGCTGATCTTCGCCAGATATCGCTCGCCGAATTGGCGGAGGCCACCAGCCACAATTTCTTCGAATTGTTCAAGTTGGCAAAGCGATAACAGACAACGCCCCGCATAGCGGGGCGTTTTACTATGACAATCAGCACTCATTACCCATCCAAAAACAATCATGCCAAGTTGTTATCTCTCACTTTTTTTGCGGTGGATACTGATGAGATTAAATCCACAATCCTGATAAAACGGAGCAGAGATGACAGGGTACTTGAGAAATAAATGAGGGAGCTGAAATGGGTTAAAAGCACTCTTCCTAAGTATCGATAATATTCATTATCGATACTTGATAGATCTGGATGATCCTGTAAGATCCATCGAAACTCCGCTTTAAATCATAGAGTTAAGTGAACTACCCACGCCTTCAAAACCCAGTTCAGCAATCCTTGCAGAGCATCTTCGATCCTCAGCTGAACAGCCGGGCAAGACGCTTCCTGCGCAGCGCCAAAGCCGACTCCACCCTCAATGCCTATCAGGCAGATACCCGCATCTTTGTCTCCTGGTGCCAGCTCCACGGGCTGGATCCCTTGCAGACGACACATCATGACATCATGAATTTTCTGGCGGATCAGGCCGATGGCATCCTGGCCAACTGGGTCTGGCTGGACAAGGAAGAAGGAAAGGGGGAACTTCGCAACGGGGAACCTCGCAAACCGGCCACCCTGGTAAGACGGCTTGCCGGCATTCGTTATGCCTTCAAGCAGAAGGGGATCCACCCCATGCCGACCGAGCATGCGGAGATAAAGGAGATGATGCGGGGCATAGTACGGCTCGGTAATAACCGCAAACGCAAAACGGGGGCGCTGACCCTGAAACCATTGGCCTGCGTACTGGACGAGATAGACACCAGCAACCTGGCTGGGCTTCGGGATTACACCCTGTTGCTCCTGATGTTCAGTGGCGCCTTGCGTCGATCGGAAGCGGCCAGGATCGAGGTGAATGACGTGCAGTTTGTGGGGCAGGGGATACGCCTTTGTCTCAAACCAAGCAAACATCAGCTCCATGAATCGGAGATAGCACTCATTCCAGGTACCCGGTATTGCCCAGTGTCTGCACTGCAACAATGGCTGAAAAAAAGCCGGATTGCTGAGGGCCCCCTGTTTCGCCGGATGAATCGCTGGGGCCAGCTGATGACAGACCCCCTGGGGCCGCAAGGTATCAACCTGATGATCAAGCGGCGAACCGGCCAGGCCATCGACGATCTCCATGTCAGTGGCCACAGTTTGCGGCGGGGGTTCATCACCTCGGCGGTGACGGCGGGCAAGCCGATGAACAAGATCATCGAGGTGACAAGGCACAAGGACATGCGCACCTTGCAGGAGTATTTCGATGATGCCCACAAGTTCTCGGATCACGCCCTGGATGGGTTGTTATAGCAAATTGCGCCACTTCCTTTTTTATGTTAAATGATATCCTGTTGATCTGATGGTATATTCAATCCGTCCTCCACAGACATCATGACGGTGGGGGAGTCGTAATCCGATTGACTTTCGTAGAAGATGCCAACGAAAAATGAGAGATAACATTCACGATATAGAAATGTCGGAAGGTCACGATAGCCAGGAATTGAAGAAAAGCGCCGCGCAAGAGAATGCCGAACGGCAGCGCCAGCACGTAAAGCGCAAGCAGGAAACCCACAGCCGGTTGCAATGCTGGATAAGCAACCGTCACGCCGAGCGGCTGCATGAACTCGGCCTGCATCTGGAAGACAGTCAGGCATCCCTCATCGAGCAGGCGATCGACCTGCTCTATCAGCACGAACTGCAACAAACGACCAACGCGCAGCAGAGCGATGTCCCCGAGTCGGCAGACATGCTCGAATAGACGATGGTATCGTGCCGGCATGGTTGAAAAAGGAAGACAAAAAAAGCCAGGTACGAATTCCTTGTACCTGGCATAGGGGAATTGGCTCCTTGCAGAGCCGTGCGCTAACTGGTATGCGGATAGCCTTAAGCTTAGACAAGGCTCTAGGCATTTCAAGAACCGGGTAAAAGTTCAACCAGAGTGTGGGTTTTTCAGACTCGAACAGGCGCTATTTTTGCTCGAGCGACCCCACTCTCACGCATTGAACAGGTTGTTGTCCCGTACCAGCTCCCGGGGCAGGGCATTCTTGATGCGACTCCCCACCCATTTCCCCATGCCGAGCGGGTGCCCCTGGTAACGAACGATCACTTCCCCAGTCCCGGCATCCTGCTCTGGCCAGAGATCTCGTCCCATCATGAATTCACGGGCATTGGCGGCATCCAGCTCGACGCATCCCTTACTCGCCTCATGGCCGTAAGCCAGAGCCCATTCATGGGTCAATCGATATCCCTTCTTGAAGGTCTCAGCCAGCTTGATGCCGATGCGATCGAAACGCAGCTTCCCCTGTACCTGCTCGAAGGCGTGAGGGAAGAGCCAGATCTCGTCATTGCGGCCAAACAGTTGGCCATGGGGCACGATGCCAAAATTCCCTTCAATCTCCCGCAACATGGGGCCGGCCTCTTTCTCTGGCAGCGGCGAGAAGGGGAACTTGCCGAGCTTGCCCGGTTTGAACATGGTGTTGGGCACGGAGTGATGCTTGCGCAACCGGGCGACGAAAAAGCCCTCACTGTCGAAGATCTGGGGCCACACATGCAGGTATCCCTCCCGCGTACAGGCTTTCTCCGCTCCCGGAAAGAGATCGGCCAACGAGTCAAAGCTGAAGGCATCACCGAACTTCTCTTGCAGTGACTGGCAGACGTCCTGGTTCTCTTGCAGGCTCAGGGTGCAAGTGGAGTAGACCAGTACGCCGCCAGGTTTGAGGGCGTGAAAAGCACTCTCCAGCAGGCCACGCTGCACTGCGGCAATCTCCTCGATGCTCTCTAGGCTCCAGTTGCGCAGCGCGTCTTCATCTTTTCGCACCGTCCCCTCGCCGGAGCAGGGGGCGTCGAGCAGGATGGCGTCGAAGGTTTCCGGCAGCCATTGGCCAAAGACCTTGGCATCGAAATGGGTCATGCCGACGTTGGTCACACCGCAGCGCTGGATATTGGCGCTCAGCACTTTCAGCCTGCTGCTGGAAAACTCGTTGGCGATCAGCATGCCGCGGTTCTCCATCAGCGCCGCGATCTGGGTAGTCTTGGAGCCAGGGGCAGCGGCCGCGTCCAGCAACATGCCATCCCCTCTGGTTTGCTCACTGGCAAAGAGCGCCGTCACCGGCAACATGGAGCTCGCTTCCTGGATGTAGAAGAGACCGCACAGATGCTCGGCCGTGTTACCAAGGGGAACGCTCTCATCACTGCGGGTGAGCCAGAAGCCGGTTTCACACCAGGGCACGGGATCCAGCTGCCAACCAAGCGGCGCCATGCGGGCGACAAACTCGGATACCGGGATCTTGAGGGTGTTGACCCGGATGCTGCGCCGCAGCGGCTGCCGGCAACTCGCCACAAATGCCTCCATGGAGAGATGGGATGGCATGAACTCCGCAATGTGACGCAGGAAGTGATCGGGGAGGTAGGTGTTGTCGTGCACGGCGCAATCTCGCTGACCCAAAATGAGGGGCGACATCTTACCACAGTGCGCGGCCCTTCTTGATGGGGGAGTCCATGAGGCCATAAAAAAACCGGCACAAGGCCGGTTTTTGACGAGCAGGGGAATAACTCAGGGCAAGATGCGGGGGCTCCACTCCAGCCACTCTTTCTCTGCCTTGGCATGAAGCGGATAACGATGGCCCGCCTTGACGGTCGCGCCCATCTCCCGCTCCGGCGTATTGAAGGCAATTCCGCCCGCCAGCAGGCTTTGCACCGTTTCGACCTCGATGGTGCCACCGGTCAGCCCGATATCGGCCTTGACCCCGGAGACATTCCAGAAGCGGCTGTTGGCGCGTATCAGATGGGCATACTGTCCATCCACATTCACATCGATCAGCACCTCACTGCCATCCCGGGCCAGGGTCACGCCGGTGACGCTGCCCACCACCATCTTGCGAAACAGCAGGGGGCTGCCCACGCTGATGCCATCGACGGAGGGGCTCTTGAGGGTCAGGGCAAGACCGGCGGGGCCACTCTGGCTCAAGGGGAAGGTCTCCTTGCCAGCCCCCCGGCCCGGCGTCGCCTCCACAAAGGCCCCCTTGATCAGGGTATCGAGGTGGGCAACGCCCCCCAGCCCGACCTTGGCCTGTACCAGGGCATAGCGCGCCCCGGATTGCAGGAAGCGCGCGGCATATTGCTCGTTCAGCTCAGCCTTGAAGCTCACCTGGCCCAGGGTCGGATCCAGTTCCACCTGCTCCACTTTGCCGATGTCCACTCCGCGATAGCGGATGGGGCTACCGACCCCGAGACCCGGGTTGTGATCCGCCGTGAGGATGAGGGTACGCACCTGGGAGCTTGCCTGCTCCTTGCTGTCAAAGAGCTGATGACTGCTGCGACCTGTCCCCAGCTTGTCGAATTCGATGGCACCACGTAGCAGGGTGGCGAGGTTCCCCATCTTGACCTGTACGCCGTCGATCCGGATCTTGCCGTCGATGGCGGCCTTCTTCCAAAACTGGGGTTGCTGCTTGAGCAAAGGAGCATAGATGGCATCGATCTCCAGGGTGATGGCCACACCGCGACCATCGGCATCCAGCGCCTTGACCTTGCCCGCTTCCAGTCCCAGGTAGAGGACGGGGGAGCCCACACCAATACCATCAGCCTGAGCGGCACGCAGCGTCCAGCTGACCGCTTTGGCATGGCGGCTCCCAAGCAGGGCCAGCTCCTGGCTGGGGTAGAGGCGGTCAATCCTGTCACCCTTCGCAGCCTGTACCAGCTTGATGCCCCCCGCCAACCAGGCACTGGCCGGGCTGGTCTCCACCTTGATACCGCTGAGATCCGCCTCCACCTGCAAGGGGGCGGCGCGATAGAAGCGAGCCCGTTGCAGCAGATGGCGATAACGCTCGTTCACCAGCAACTCGACACTGGCATTGCCGCCGGCATCCAGGGTCAGTGCCCCGAGCTGACCTATCTGCAACCCCTTGAACCAGAGCGGAGCCCCTTCGCTCAAACCGGCGAGATCCTCGGCCTGCAGGGTCAGCTTGATGCCGCCGCGCTGTGCCTGGCTCTCCAGGGTCATGGTGTTGACCCGTTTACCGGGTTCATAGTCCAGACGAATGGCGGGCCCGGCCAGCAGGCGATCCGCATGCTTGATCCCGGCAGGGGAGAGAGAGACCGTCTCCCACACCAGACGACTCATGCCGGTCACCCGGAACGCCTGTTCGGGGTTGATGAGGGCCGTCACGCTCCGTCCCTGTTCGGTGAGGCGAATAGGGTCGACTCGTCCAATCTCGATGCCCTCATAGAGGATGGGCATCCCTTCCTTGATGGGCAGAGTCCCCGCCTGGATGGTGATGCGCTCACCCCGGGCGGCCTCGGCCAACCCCTTGTAGAGGATGAAGTTGACCCCCTTTTGCGCCACGGGAGAATCCTTGGGGGAGTCAAACGCAATGCCACCGCTCAGGATGGAGGTGAGGCTGCCCGCCTCCACGCTGACGCCAGCCAGGCTGAAGGAGCCCTTGATGCCACTGATGTTCCAGAAGCGGGTATCCGCCTTGACGAGGTGCTCGAAGCGCGGCTCGATCACCAGATCCAGGATCACGTTCTGGTTCTCTTCCCCAAGACGGGTGTTGATGACACTGCCCACCTCCAGCCCGCGGAAATAGATCTTGGCGCCGATGCCCACCGACCCCAGAGAATCGGCTGTCAGGTGCAGGGTGCGCCCCTGGGCCTGATAACCGGGGGGAGGGCCATCCAGGGCATCGAACTCATCCTCCAGCGGGTTGTTCTCCCGTCCGGGTTGCAGGTTGATGTAGTTGCCGGACACCAGGGTGTCCAGGCCGGAGATCTCGGTCAGTGACGCCTTGGGACTCACCAGCCAGAAGTCGGAGCCCTTGCGTATGAGGGAGCGGGCACGGCTGTCCACCTTGGCCAGCACCGCAATCTTGCGACCATCCTGTGCCAGTTCCAGCTCCTGGACCACGCCGATGGCGACCCCCTGATAGCGCAACTGGGTCTTGCCCGGCAAGATACCGTTGCCCTGGGCAAAGTTGATGCGAATGAGTTGACCACTGCTCGTCCACTGCTGGTAGAGAAAGCCTCCCGCCAGCAAGAGGGCGATGAAGGGCAGCAACCAGACCGGGGATAACCAGCGGTGCTTCTCAATGACGGGCTCAGCCCCGACCATACCGACTCCTTACATTGGCTGTGATGCACAGCGCGTTCGACACAAAAAACATTAACGGGCGGCCTTGTCCCACAACAGGCGGGTATCGAGCATCCTGGCCGACATCATGGTAAGCACGACCACGCCGGCGAACGCCGTCGCCCCGGGGCCGGCACGCACGTTGAGCAGCACGCCGCGATCCACCAGGGCCACCATCAGCGAGATGACGAACAGGTCCAGCATGGACCAGCGTCCGATGAAATCGATGATGCGGTACATGACGAGCTGGCGTTTGCGGCGCACCGGCTTGCTGCGCTGCAACTGCCAGCAGATCCAGCCAAGACCCAGGATCTTGCCGATGGGCACGATGATGCTCGCGGTGAGCACTATGGTGGCGATGCCGGACATCTTGCTGCGATAGAGCGCCATGATACCGCTGAAAATGGTATCGGACTGCAATAATCCCTTGTTGTAGAAGTGGGTGATGGGCAGCAGGTTTGCAGGCAACAACATGAAGGTGGCCAGCGCCAGCAGGCCCCATGACCAGGCGAGGGAATGGGGGATGCGCATCTGCAAGGGGGTGTGACAACGAGGGCAGCTCATGCCGTGTTGATGGCGCACCAGCAACCCGCAGGTATGGCAGCGGCAAAGCCCCAGTTCACGGGCGCTGATCGGGGACATGGTCCGGCTCCCGGGAGGCGTGTTGCAGCGGAATCCGCTCCCAGTAAGGGGCAGGGTCAAAGAGGATCAGCAGCGTCATGTTGAGCAGCATCAGACAACCCAGGCTCAGCAGACCGCCTCCCAGGCGCACGTCGGCGATGTCGATAAGCTTGAACAGGGCGACCAGCAGGCTGACGATGTACACCTCCAGCATGGCCCAGTGACGAAATACCTCGACCGCTTTGAGGATCCACGCCAGCAGATGCCAGCGCTTGGCCAGGCCGGAAGCGAGGGCAAAGATCCCGAGCAGCAGCCCTGTCGGTGCCAGCACGGCGCACCAGAGCACCAGTGTTGCCACCCAGAGCTCGCTCTCGGCATACAGCATCATAATCCCCTTGATCAGGTTGGCGTCCGAGTTCACGCCCGCCAGACGAAGATAGATCAAAGGCTCAAAAAACGCGGAAGGCAGCAACAGGAATCCGGTGATGGTCAGCGCCATCAACTGGGAAGGGCGAAAGGCATAGCGCCCATACAGATGCTGATGACAGCGGGGGCAATGGGCGTGACGGCGCAGCGGCAGCAACTTGCGTTCGATCAGCAAGTCACAGGCCGGACAGACAATCACCGAGTGCGGATCCGACATACGATTCAACCTGTTGAAGGAATTGATGAAATTTACCTTAAAACGCCTGCCCTGTCTTGCCGCGCTGCACAGCCCCCTTTGAAAAGACGTGTTTTCCGCTGTGAACTGGCCGCCGCCAGCCAAGCAGGGGCTGGCGATGCATGCCGACATGCTGAGGGTATTTGCAATACTGTATATACGTACATATACTTGCAATCACTATCATCAGGAGGGCGCCGCGATGGCCGTTGAGATCAAGTATGTTGTGGTACGTGGGGGAGTGGAGAAGATGACCTTTGCCAGCAAGAAAGAGGCGGATGCCTATGACAAACTGCTGGACACCGCCGATGAGCTGATGACACTGCTGGCGGGTGCGCCGGTCGCGCTTGCACCGGAGCAGCAGGAGAGTCTGGCCTTTTATCTGGCCGAGCAGCGGGATCAGTTGCAGCAGGTATTGCGCGGTGGAAAAGGGCAGGGGAATCCCCCCAAAGAAGACAAGCAGGATACTGAACTGCCAAAGGGGAAGCCCCTGAAGAGCGTGGCTTGAGACGAAAGGGCGGGGAAGGGGATGTGAGGCAGAACCCGCTATCTCATTCATGAAAAGTGCAACTTAAGTCATTGTCACGACTCTTTTCCCCGAGAATTTTCCAACCAGACCGCATATTTATTGAATATGCCGATTGCTCGTCATCATGGGGTATCACAGCAAGATGCCTCAGGTCGTTGCCCCCAAGGCGCACTGCAAGCCCTGATGCCGATAACCCCATTTATCGGCATCAGGGGGTTGCGGCCCCGTTCAAAACATTCAACCGACATCACACACCATCATGACTCATCCAGCACTTCCACCCGCCATGCCACTGTTCGATAGCGTGGACAACCTTGAGGCGGGCAATCCCCAGGTCAACCAGTACCTCGCCACCCTGAGTCTTGGCAAGGTCCCCGACGCGGGGATCGTCTATGAGCTGGCCGTCGACTGGCTGCTGGAGCAGCGCCACAGCGAAAACAACTACAAGACCTATCGCAGTGAGCTGACCACTTTTTTGCACTGGTGCTTTTGCGAGGTGGCCATCAGCCCCAGGGATCTCACCAGGCGCATCATGATGCGCTATCTCGACTATTGCCAGGCGCCACCGTCCGGACTGATTGCCTACCGCAACGTCGCCCAGTTCGTGCTCGACAAGGAGTGGGGGGAACGGTTGCCAAATCCCCTGTGGCGTCCGTTTCTTGGCAAGCGGGAACTGGGCCGGGAGCTGCCGTATCGACTGAGTGAGCAGGCGATGAAGACAAAACTCGCCATTTTGTCCGCCTTCTTCCAGTTTCTCATCCAGGAGGAGTACATGGATCGCAATCCGGCTCTCCTGCTGCAGCGGGTTAAACGTGCGGGCCCCCAAGAGGCTGGTGAAGACGCGCAATCCTTCACCGAGCTGCAATGGTCCTATGTGATGCAAGCCGCCGAGCAGCTCGCTGTCGAATGCCCGGCCCAACATGAGCGCAGCCGCTTTCTCATCTGTCTGATGTATGCCTGTTATCTGCGGATTTCCGAGGTGGCGGCCAGGCCGGGTTTCAGCCCCGTCATGGGCCAGTTTCGACGTGACGCCAAAACGGGCGTCTGGGGTTATGACATTCCCCGCAGCAAAGGCGGTAAACGTCGCACCGTGGCCGTTTCTCAGGCTCTGCTCGAAGCCCTGGCTCGCTATCGTACCTTTCTTGGCCTTTCGCCACTGCCGGCCCCCGGAGAGCAGACCCCGCTGTTCGTACGCCACAAGGCGGCGGCCCATGGCCGCGAACAAGGCGAACTCAATGCCAATCTGGGTATCCGCCAGCTACGAGACCTGGTAATGGCGGTATTTGAACAGGCCGCAAGCCTTGCCGAACAAGATGGTTTTGATCAGGATGCTGCTGAAATGCGAACCCTGACGCCGCACTCCATTCGTCACACCGGCATCACCCATGACATCAATCTGCACGGACGGCCTTTATCCCACGTACAAGCCGATGCGGGACACGACAGCATCGACACCACCTCCAAGTACCTGCATACCGGTAACCGGGAACGTCACGAGAGTGCCAGCCGCAAGCCGCTGGATCACTTGCTCGACCAGGACCGAACATATGATTGATAACCAGTGGTGAACAAATAAAGCTGCACTCATAACCAAGATGTTGGACCTAAAGGCAATCCTTGATTGACCATTCCCTGGGACTCATAAAACACGACACTGCGCATAATGTATATTATGTTAAATTAAGTATCTTGGTATTCTGTCACCCTCAACCGAACTGTGTATAATGGTGGCAATTGATCCTATCCCCGACCGGATGTCTTAAGTGGCTGAATTAACATCAGAACAATTAAAACCCGCTTTCTCGATTGAGCAGTTCCCCACACTGGGCGAACTCGACCCCATTCCGTTTGCCGCCCTGCAACCCAGAGCGATTTCGGGTATCAAACGGCTGGCCAGTTTTGATGGTGACTGCCCGGTCATGATCCTCAACGGTTTCCCCGGTGCAGATTACGAGAATGTCTGCCAGACCCTGATCGCCTCTTCGAATGGCAAGGATGGCGACCTGTTCGATCTCTGTTATACCGAGAATCTCAACAACCCTTTCAAACCCATCTGGCTGCGCCTGCAACCGGGCTCGGGTTTCGAGTTCTGCGAAATGGTCGGCGAGCTGCTCAAGCTGATGAGCCACCATCTCGACGCCGAGCGGCTGGTCACCCGGATCATCCGCAAACAGAACAACGACCCCAAGATCGTGGATTTCCTCTCCGATCTGGCCGCCCATGTCGCCCAGGGCCTCGAGTTCCAGCACCCGGTACTCATCAACCTGCTGATCCATCATGAGGATCAGCAAGCCCCTGTCGTCTACGGCCGTGACCTGAACTGGGATACCTTGTTCGGCTCCATCAACTATCAGACGGAACAAGGCTCCGTTTACGCCAACCAGCACCTTTTGGAACCTGGCCTGCTGCGGGAAGCCAACGGTGGTTATCTGGTACTTCAGCTTGATGAGCTGCTGGATCAGCCTCATCTCTGGTTCAAGCTCAAGAACGCCATGCAAAAAGGCGAGCTGGACTGGAATGCCTATCAGGAAGGCAAGACGCTGACACCGTTCTTCACCCCGGAGGCGACCCCCATCCGGTTCAAGTTGATCCTGGTCGGTGACAGGCTGGACGTGGCGGAATTCCAGATGCTGGACAGGGACATGGCGGAGCGCATCTTCCTGCGTGCCGATCTGGTCTCAGAAGTGAACATCGAGGAAGATCTCCCCGCCTTCCTGCAATATCTCGCCTGGCTGCGAGCGCGCTGGGCGCTGCTGGATTTCACCCCAGGTGCCCTCCTCGCCCTCTGTCGCCATGCCAGCCGCCTGTGTGACCACCAGGAGTGGCTATCCCTCTCCGAGGTACAGCTCGGCGCCATCATGCGCATGGCCGACAGTCTGGCCCGCGAGCTGGAAGCAACCTGCGTCACTGACGAACATATCCTGCTCGCCCTGGAAGAGCAGGATTACCGCCTCAACTATCTGGTGGAGCAATCGGATCAGGGTGTCATCGACGGCCAGATCCTGCTGCAGACCGACGGTGAAGAGGTTGGCCAGATCAACGGCCTTTCCGTCATCCAGGTGGCCGGCCATCCCTATGACTTCGGGGAGCCGGTACGTCTCACCGCGACCGTCCACCTCGGGGATGGCGATGTGGCTGACATCGAGCGCAAGGCGGAGCTCGCCGGGCACATTCACGCCAAGGCCATGATGATCATCCACGGCTACCTCTCCAACAAGTTCGGCGCAGAGAACCCCTCGCCGCTCTCGGCCAACCTGGTGTTCGAGCAGTCATACCACGAGATCGATGGTGACAGCGCCTCCCTGACCGGCCTGTGTGCCCTGCTCTCCGCCCTCGCCCGCCAGCCCATCTACCAGCACTTCGCCGTGACCGGTGCGGTCGACCAGTTCGGCAATGTGCAGGCCGTTGGCGGCGTGAACGAGAAGATTGAGGGCTTCTTCCGGGTGTGCAAGATCCACGGTCTCACCGGCAAGCAAGGCATTCTGCTACCCGGCACCAACGCCCAGCAGCTCAACCTCTCTGACGAAGTGATCGCGGCAGTAGAGGCCGGCCAGTTCCACATCCACCCGGTGGATCACGTGGAAGAGGCTATCGAGCTGCTCACCGGCTGCGTTGCTGGCGAACCGGACATGCCGGATACCCTGTTTGGTCGCATCCAGGAGAGACTGGACGAACTCAATGGCACGGCCACCAAGAGTGGCGGCCTGCTGCGCAGCCTGCTGGACCGGCTGCTTGGCCGTTAAATGAAGTGATCGGAGTTGTTTAGCGAACATCTGTAAGCTAAATTGGCCCGGCTTTGACCCATATGAAGGATAAACAGCGTGACCCTAGATAACGACACCACTGATCCCCGCCTCTCCCTGTGCGAACAAGGCAAAGAGTCCTTTACCCGTGAAGAGCTGCTTGCCTGCAGCCGTGGCGAATTATTTGGTGAAGGTAACAGCCAGCTGCCCGCCCCCAACATGCTGATGATGGATCGCATCGTCAAGATCAACGACCATGGCGGCGAGCACGGCAAGGGTGAAATCCTGGCTGAACTCGATATCACGCCGGATCTTTGGTTCTTCGACTGCCACTTCCCCGGCGATCCCGTCATGCCCGGCTGCCTGGGCCTGGATGCCATGTGGCAACTGGTCGGCTTCTTCCTGGGCTGGAAAGGGGGTCCTGGCAAAGGACGTGCGCTGGGTGTCGGTGAAGTCAAGTTCACCGGCCAGATCCTGCCGACGGCCAAGAAGGTCACCTACAAAATCACCTTCAAGCGCGTCATCAACCGCAAACTGGTCATGGGCATTGCCGATGGCGTCGTGGAAGTGGATGGTCGCCCCATCTACAGTGCCACCGATCTGAAAGTGGGCCTGTTCAAAGACACCACCGCATTCTGATCCTGCTCCTGGGTGAGCAGAGACAACGTAAAGGGGCCACGATGGCCCCTTTCCTTTTGTAATGAGTGATGAAGTATCGGTTACTTCATGAAGAGGCCTGAGCCTCGCCCTTCCATGGCATCGCGCCAACCACCAAGCCAATGGCCCCTGGCATCCAGGCACTGGTACGGACACGCTTCTTTCTGTTTGCCGACTACGCCAGCCTGATAACCACGAGCGCGAGCTCTCTCCAGACGGTCCCGTTTCTGTCTCTTCATCATCTACGACCCTCTTCGTGGAACAAAAAAAGCGACCAGTTTTTCACCGGTCGCCTTCATCTTTACCCCAGGGGGGAGGCAGGGTCAAACAAAAAATTCCATGCTATTCAGGGGTTGTGACACAAGATACTGAACTGCATTAATTTTTGATGACACTTACTTATCGCTGATAGCGACGCAGCCAGGCAAAGGGCAGCGCCAGCAGAGTCAACCAGAACAGGCTGCCGCCACCGCCCTCCCCACCATCCTGACCGGTCTGGTTGTTGACCGGCGCATTGCTGACCACATAGCTGGCCGGGGCATTGCCCTGATAATCCGCCACGGCCGGCGTCAGTTTGACGGCGACCACGGTGGCGTTGGCGCGTTTGTTGAGGTCGCTCTCGCTGTCATAGCGATACGCGGTCGCGGCAATGGTGCCGTCGCTGCTGATGCCGCTGGCGTAAGCGATGTGATAGTACTTGCCGTTCTGGGCACACTGCTTGTTGCCGGCGTCATCCTTGCCACAGATGAGATCGTTCAGATACCAGCTGTTGGCCGGGGCGGCCGCGTTCAGCAGGAAGGCTTCCTGCATGCGGTTGGTACCATTGACCACCGGTTGGGTCTGGTGACGGGAGTCGCGCCAGCCAACCACCATGTTGTGCTCGTTGATGGCGGCCGCTTCCGAGCCTGCCCCCGAGACCGGCTTGTCCTGGAGAGGAAGGCTGGCCGCCGTACCCGGCTTGCTCAGGTTGAACAGGAACATCTCCACCGGGCGGTTCTGGCCCTTGTTGATGCGATAGCGCTGGTTGCCGATCACGTAGCCGTTGTCGTTGACGGCCACGGCCCAGCTGTGTTGCAGCTTGGCATCGTCCTTGCCAGGCTCGCCATCCGGCAGCGGGATGATCTTGGTGGTGCCCACGGTGCCGGCAGCCGTATCCAGGGTCCAGTAGCTGGCGAGGTTGCGGCCATCCAGATCACCAGTGCCCACCTCCCCGGTGGAGCTGTAGCCCACGCCGTAGAGGGTGCCGTTGTACTTGGCCACGCCCAGTGCAGAGGCGGTTTGCAGCACCTCGTCACGCTGATGACCATAGGTGCCGGCCTGCATCAGCTTGTTGAACCCGCCCGAGCTGTTGAGCAGCCAGAAGCTCGCCTGGGTATCGACCCCGGGGCAGTAGCGGAAGTCACCGTACTGGCTGTCATTGCCCGTCTCGAAACACCACTTGTAGAAGTCACCGCCCACCTTGTGGCGATACTTGTCGCTGGCCGCGGTACCGGTCACCAGATACTGACCGTTGTCCAGCTTCTTGATGGAAGTGGGTACGCTCAGGCCGTGGGTGCTGGCCGCATCCTTGAGCTCGACCGGGTTGCCATCATTGACCACGGCAAAGGCGGTGCGCAGCTTGCCATTCATCTTGTAACCGACCCGATCCTCCGGGACATCCCCGAGGGCCGTCACCAGGCCATCAACCTCGGAGCTGGTCACGTAGCCCAGGTTGCTGCGTTGATCCACCTTGTCCAGGAAGTCGCGACGCCACTGGTAGGCAAAGCCCGAGTTGTCGCTCCAGAAGGAGTTGCAGACCGAGTTGGAGAGCATGCAACCCTGCTCGAAACGGAAACGATCGACCAGGAAGTCGGCAAACCGCACGGTGGAGAAGTATTCCGCCATGTTGTTCTTGGTGTTGAGCCCGATGAGGCCGTTGGCATCGCCGCTGATCCCGCTGGCATAGCCTTTGACTTCGTCATCGACGATGGTGAAAAAGGAGCTTTGTGCCGCCTGCGCGTTGAGGCTGGCGCCGACCAGGATGGCCAGCATGGATAATTGCTTTTTCATCTACTTCCTTAGTCTTGATGTTTCAACGCTTCCAACTCCTCCCAACGGGAGAAGGCGTGTTCCAATGCGGCCTCTGCCGCATTCAATGCATCCAGTTTGGGCTGGGTCTGCTCTGCTGGCAGAGAGAAGAAACCGGGGTGGTTAATCTCGGCCTGCAGGGCATCGAGTTCCATTTCCAACTGTTCCAGCCGGGCTGGCAGATTATCCAGCTCCAGTTGCAACTTGTAAGAGAGTTTTCGTGTTTTTTTCGCAGGCTCCGCTGCCGACGCGACAGGCTCTGCCACCTTGTTCTGGGTCGCCTTGGCCGTCTGTTGGGCGGCCTGCAGGGCTCGTGTGGCCATCATGTCGGCGTAGCCCCCGACATAATCGCTGATCCGTCCATCCCCTTCAAACAGCCAGCAGCCGGTCACGGTATTGTCGATGAAACGGCGATCGTGGCTGACCAGCAGCAGGGTGCCCGGGTAATCGGTGAGCAGCTCTTCCAGTAATTCCAGCGTTTCGACATCCAGGTCGTTGGTTGGTTCATCCAGAATCAACAAGTTACTGGGCTTGAGGAAGAGTTTGGCCAACAGTAGACGGTTTTTCTCGCCCCCTGACAAGGCCTTGACCGGTGTGCGCGCCCGCTTGGGCTCGAACAGGAAGTCCTGCAGGTAGCCAAGGATGTGACGGGAGCGGCCGCGAACCATCACCTCCTGCTTGCCCTCCCCCACGTTGTCCACCACCGTCTTCTCGGGATCGAGCTGCTCACGGTATTGATCGAAGTAGGCCACTTCCAGGTTGGTCCCCTGGCGCACCGAGCCACGGCTCGCCTCGAGCTGGCCCATCAGCAGCTTGATCAGGGTCGACTTGCCGCAGCCGTTAGGGCCCACCAGAGCAATCTTGTCCCCGCGCAGCACCTGCAGATCCAGTCCCTGGAACAGGGTGCGATCGCCAAAGTCCAGCCCCAGCCCCTCGGTCTCGAACACCAGCTTGCCGGAGCGGCCCGCCTCGTCCAGTTGCAGCTTGGCCTTGCCCTGCAGTTCCCGGCGCTGGGTGCGCTCCATGCGCATCGCCTTGAGGGCCCGCACCCGTCCCTCGTTGCGGGTACGACGCGCCTTGATCCCCTGGCGCACCCATACCTCTTCCTGGGCCAGCTTGCGGTCGAACTCGGCGTTTTTCAGCTCCTCGACCCGCAACCACTCCTCCTTGCCTTGCAGATATTCGTCGTAGTTGCCGGGCCAGGAGGTGATCACGCCGCGATCGAGATCGATGATCCGGGTCGCCAGCTTGTGGATGAACTCCCGGTCGTGGGAGATGAAGACGATGGCGCCGCGAAAGTCCTTGAGGAACTCTTCCAGCCAGTTGATGGCATCGATGTCCAGATGGTTGGTCGGCTCGTCCAGCAGCAACAGATCCGGGTCACACGCCAGGGCACGGGCCAGAGCCACCTTGCGCAGCCAGCCACCAGACAGACTGTCGAGCGTCACATCAGGGTCGAGATCGAGCAGGGTCAGCACCTGATTGATGCGGGTCTCGTACTGCCAGCCGTTCTGATAGTCGAGCTGCTCCTGCAACTGGCTCATGGTGCGAATGTTGGCATCGGAAGGGTCGTGCGCCAGGGCGTGGGAGACATGGTGATACTGCTTGAGCAGCTCCCCTACCCCGGCCAGCCCTTCTGCGGCGTAATCGAACACGGTGATCTCGCTCGAGGCGGGCGGATCCTGCTCGAGGCGGGTCACTTTCAAATCTTGTTGCAACACCAGACGGCCGTCGTCCAGCGGCAGTTCGCTGGCAATCACCTTCATCAGGGTGGACTTGCCCGCCCCGTTGCGACCCACCAGACAGAGGCGCTCGCCCCGCTCTATGGTGAGCTCGGCATGGTCGAGCAGCGGAAAATCACTGAACGACAGGGACGCGCCGTGCAATGTCAAAAGAGCCATGTTTGTTCCTTGTTGCTTATGAAAAAACGGGCGGCAGCGTGAGTCTGCCCCCGTTTTGTCGTCAAATCCTGCTCACCCCTGTGCCAGCCAGCCTTGCAGCTCCCTCAGGGTGAAGGGCCAGCCCAGCTCCCGGCCGGCACTGTCTTGCAGCACCGGGATGCGCACCCGGTAAGCCTCGAGCCAGGCCTCCTCCTCCAGGATGTCGCAGCGGCGGGTCTGCGCGGCCATCCCGGCCTGTTCCACCAGCGCCCACGCCTGTTCGCACAGGTGGCAGCCGTCGGTGTGAAACAGGGTCAGCATCAGCCTTGTGCCTCGGCGTGGGTGATGATCCAGCAGTTGTGGATATGCTGGTTGCGCTCGAAGTCCTTGGGCCGGGTCTTGTTCGTGATGTTCTGCGCCTTGAGACCGATGGCGTCAAGGCCGGCCAAGTCCATCTTGAAGTGGCGCTTGTTGTTGGAGAAGACCAGGGTGCCGTCCGCCGCGAGCAGGCGCTTGAGGTGCTGCATCAACAGCAGGTGATCCCGCTGCACGTCGAAGCTCTCGTCCATCCGCTTGGAGTTGGAGAAGGTGGGCGGATCGATGAAGATGAGGTCGTACTGCTCGTCGGCTTCCGACAACCACTTCAGACAATCCGCCTGCACGAACTTGTGCTCGCGGCCCACCAGCGAGTTGAGGCGCATGTTGTCCTGGGCCCAGTTGAGGTAGGTGCGCGACATGTCCACCGTGGTGGTTTCGCGGGCGCCGCCGAGCCCCGCGTGCACGGTGGCACTGCCGGTGTAGGCGAAGAGGTTCAGGAAGCGCTTGCCCTTTGCCATCTGGCCCAGCATGCGGCGGGTCTGGCGGTGGTCGAGGAAGAGGCCGGTGTCCAGATAGTCGTAGAGGTTGACCCAGAGGCGTGCACCGTACTCCTGCACCTCCATCCGGTGCTGCTCTTCGGAGAGCTTCTGGTACTGCTGTTTGCCTTCCTGGCGCTCGCGCACCTTCAGGATCACCTTCTCGCCGTCCATGCCGGTCACCTTGATGGCGGCCTGCACCATGTCCAGCAGACGCTGGCGGGTCTTCTGGGCGGGAATGTCCTTGGGCGCCGCGTACTCCTGTACCACCAGATAATCCTGATAGCGGTCGATGGCAGCGTTGTACTCCGGCAAGTCCGCGTCATAGAGGCGGTAGCAATCGAGGTTCTCCTTGCTCGCCCATTTCTCGAGGGTCTTCAGATTCTTGCGCAGACGGTTGGCAAAGTCCTGGGCCACCTCTTTCTGGGAAGCAACGGCATCGAGGGCGATCTGATAGTTGCGCAGCTGGCACTCGAGGGCGCCGTTGAACAGGCGATACTGCTTGTCGGCACGCAAGCGCAGGCAGCTCAGGAGTTCGGGAGAGGCGGAGAGAATGGTGACCTTCCACCCCTGGAAGCCGCGGCGCAGGGCATCGCCAAGGGCCTGATGCACTTCCAGCAACGCCGGGAATTCACCGAGACGCTCGCCATAGGGCGGGTTGGAGATAAGCATGCCGACCTGACGGCTCTCTCCTTCCACAGCCGGCATCGGCAGCGGATTTTCCAGCTTGGTGACATCGGCCTGCTTGAAGGTAATGAGATGGGCCACGCCGGCGGCCTTGGCGTTGTCACGGGCCTTCATCAGGACCCGGGTATCCGCATCGCAACCGAACAGTTTCACCTCGCAGCGCTGCATGCCGCGCTTGGCACGCACCTGGGCTTCCATCATCAGACTCTGCCACAGTTCACCATCGTGTTGCAGCCAGCGATCGAAACCGAAGCGCTCACGGCGCAGCGCAGGCGCCATGTCGGCAGCGATGAAGGCCGCTTCAATCAGCAGGGTACCGGAGCCGCACATGGGGTCCATCATGGGCTCGCCGGCCCAGCCGCTGCGGGCAATCATGGCCGCAGCCAGGTTCTCTTTGAGGGGCGCCTCGCCGGTGCCCTGGCGATAGAAGCGCTGGTGCAGCGCCGGGCCTGACAAGTCCAGCGTGATATTGGCCTTGCCTTTGCCAAGGTGCGCCATGATGCGAATGTCCGGGGACTTCTTGTCCACATCCGGGCGCACGTGACCGCGCTTGGTGAAGCGATCGACGATGGCGTCCTTGATCTTCAGGGCGCCGTACTGGGTATTGCGAATGGAGGCGTTGGTACCGGTAAAGTCCACCGCGATGGTGGCGGTACCGGAGAAGTGATCTTCCCAGGGAATGGTATGGGCCCCGAGGTAGAGGTCCAGATCGTCGTTCATCTGGAACTCGGAGAGCACCAGCACGATTCGGGAGGCAAAGCGGCTCCATAGACAGGCCTTGTAGCCGATGGCCAGTTCGCCCTTGAAATGGACGCCGGCCACGGTCTCACGGACCTGCTCCGCACCCAGATTGGTCAGCTCGACGGCCAGCAGGTTTTCCAGCCCCTTGGGGCAGGTTGCAAAAAATTCTTTCATCACGCTCACGGGGATGCCATAAAAATAGTGCCGCATTATACCTTATCGGCCCGCGCTCGGCACTCGAACCTTGGACAAAGGCGCCATATAAACGGCAAGAGGCGCGGCAAACGCTCCCCTCCCCCTTGCGGGCGACAGGATCCCGCTCCTGGCTGGCAGTTGTCTACCATCACATTCGTAAAGAATTCGAAAATCTTGCCCGGACCAGGCAGAAAATGGTCGTGACGACCAGACGAAGGAAAAAGACAAATAATGGAACAAGAGAGAGACTGAGCGCTTAAATATCAGACCAATATAGCAGGCCTATAACGGACTTATTCGTCGCCATATAACGGCCCCATCGTCAGCCCACTTCCCGATATTGTGTCTGTGCCCGGACTCTGGCTTGCATCCGGTTATTCATCACCTTGATCACGGCAAAGCGCGGCAGCGTCTTGCTGTTGGTCAGCACCAGTTCGTCGGTCAGGTTCAGGCAAACGCTCGCCTGATCGCCGGCTTCGATGACCATGAATTCCCCCCGACCGTGGGGAGTATCCATCCACACCAGGGATCCCATCTCTGGAATAACATGAGCCTGCTGTTCATGAAAGAACCAGCTTTGCGGCATCAGGGGTTTATAAAAACGGCTGACGACGATGGCATTGAGGACCAGCTGGACCTGGTGGGGCGTACTCCAGTCGAGTTCAGCGGCCTTGTCCATCAACTGGTAATAGAGGGCGGCATCATCCACACAAAAAGGCTGGGTGGTGAAAGAACAGGGAACAAGTTGCCGACCTTTATATTCGGTGGCAAATATCATGCGATCGGACAAATCCAGCATCAGGCGATCATCCTGAGCGTCATAATGCCACTGCCAATTGTCATTGGGTTGAATACACATGGTGGTGCCCTTATCTAAGCCGTCCCTCGACTTTATTCCATGTCGAGAATTTGAGCAACGTTAAATAAGGGCAACCGGTTATTTTTTAAATATGGGTAACGATCTCTTTGACCAGACTCGGCCCTTTATAAATAAAGCCGCTGTAAATCTGGACAAGACTGGCACCCGCCGCCAGTTTTTCCCGAGCCGCCATGGCGCTGTCGATACCACCCACGCCGATAATGGGCAGGGCGCCGTCGAGGGCCTTGGCCAGGTGGCGGATCACCTCGGTGCTCTTGTGCTGGAGCGGACGACCGCTAAGCCCGCCGGCCTCTGCGGCATGGGGCATGTCATATATCATCTCCCGCTCCAGAGTGGTATTGGTGGCGATGACACCGTCAATACGGTTCTTGATCAAAGAGGCGGCTACCTGATCTATTTCATCGAGTGACAGATCCGGGGCAATTTTCACGGCCAGCGGCACATACTTTTTATATTTCTCGGCCAGCTCCTGTTGGCGCTGTTTCAATGCGGCCAGCAGTTCATCCAGCGCATCGCCATATTGCAATTGACGCAGACCCGGGGTGTTTGGTGAGGAAATATTGACCGCAATATAACCGGCGTGGTCATACACCTTGTCCATGCAGAGAAGGTAATCATCCTTGCCCTGCTCGATGGGGGTGTCCTTGTTCTTGCCGATATTGATGCCGATCACCCCCTGATATTTGGCCTCTTTCACCTTGGCCACCAGATGATCGACGCCCTTGTTGTTGAAGCCCATGCGATTGATGATCCCCTCGGCCGGGATCACCCGGAAGAGACGTGGCTTGTCATTGCCGCTCTGGGGTCTGGGGGTCACGGTACCGACCTCGATGAAACCGAACCCCATGGCGCCGAAGGCATCTATGCACTCCCCGTCTTTATCCAGACCGGCGGCCAACCCCACCGGATTGGCAAAATTAAGCCCCATGACGGTGACGGGGCGTTTGGGCAGAGAGTGGCGGAAGAAACAATCAAGCGGGGTACCGAGAAGGCGGGGCAAATATTTGATGGAGAGATCGTGAGCCTGCTCCGGATTGAGTTTGAACAGGAAATGCCTGGCGAGTGGGTACAGCATGCTTGCTCCTTAAAAAAAGCCCCGGCAACTGGCCGGGGCTTTTGGGGTTATGCCGAGGTTCGGCAATTCAACTGGAGCAGGTTCAACTCTCGCAAGGCCACCGAGAACTTGGCGAACTCGTGCGTGCTCGTGGTCTTGAAGTCGGCCAACATGTGGGTCCAACGGGACAAGAGTTGCTCATGCTCCGAAATCCAGTCGGCCAGTATGGTAGCGCATTCCCCCTGCTCTTTGCACCCTTCCAGTACCACGGAGGTGAGGCTGCGTTGCTGCCAGTCCAGATCTTCGCGGAAGGAGGCCCGCGCCATCGCCTGCCAGTGGTTGCCCACCGGCTGATGGTTGATCTGTTCGAGGAACCAGTGCAGATCCAGCTTGGCGCCCAGGCGGTAGTAGACGTTGGCAACCCGCAGGATGTCGGTCTTGTGCTCCGCAGCAATCTGCGCCAGATCCAGGCAGGAGAAGAGGCTGCTCATGTGGGCCACGCGACGGGCGATGGCCTCCGGCACCTGTTTCTCCACCAGGGCGGCGACCGCCTGGCTGTGTTCGGCCACTTCGCTTTCGTCCATTACCTCATAAAGGTGCTGACTCAGGGTCTCGAAGGCCGGGCGGAAGAAGGCGATGTTCTCGCCGATGCTCCAGCTGCGGTTGCGGGCGCGCAGGAACCAGCGGGTGGCGCGGCGTACGATGCGGCGGCTGTAGAACATCAGCTCGAGCTGGGTCTGGGCATCCACCCCGTTGTCACACCCTTCGATGTCACGCCACAGGGCGCCGAGGCCGAACACTTCCCGGGCCATGGCGAAGCAGCAGGCCACTTCCGCCACCGAGGCACCGGTCTCGTCCTTCATCCGGCTGGCGAAGTTGAGCCCCATGTCGTTGACCAGCATGTTGGCCACCCGGGTCGCGATGATCTCGCCTCGTAGCGGGTGCTGGGCCAGGGCAGCGCCAAATTGCTGCTGCAACTGGGTCGGGAAGCTGGTGACCAGCATGTTGGCGAGGAAGGGCTCCTCGGTCACTTCCGGGCAGTTGAGCTGCTCTTTGAGCACCATCTTGCCGTAGGCCACCAGCACCGCCAGCTCGGGTCGGGTCAACCCCTGCCCTGCCGCCATCCGCTCGGAGAGCTCCTCGTCGGAGGGGAGGAACTCGAGCGCCCGGTCCAGCTTGCCTTCCCGCTCCAGCCCCTGGATGAAGCGCTGCTGCTCTTTCAGCTGCTCGGCACCACGGAAGGCGGTCACCGAGATGGATTGTGACTGGCGGTAGGCGTTGGTGATGACCACCTGGGCCACCGCATCCGTCATCTCGTAGAGCATCTGGTTGCGCTGCTTGAGGGTCAGGTCACCGGCCGCCACCAATTGGTTCAGCAGGATCTTGATGTTGACCTCGTTGTCGGAGCAATCCACCCCGCCCACGTTGTCGGTGAAGTCGGTGTTGATGCGACCACCCTGACTGGCGTACTCCACCCGGCCAAGCTGGGTGAAGCCCAGGTTGCCACCCTCGCCCACGATGCGGGCACGCAGGTCACGCCCATTGACCCGCAGCACGTCGTTGCTGCGATCCCCGACGTCGGCGTCGCTCTCGCGGGCGCTCTTCACATAGGTGCCGATGCCGCCGTTCCAGAGCAGGTCGACGTTCAGGCAGAGCAGCGCCTTGATCAGCTCGTTCGGGGCCATGCCGCTCTTGTCGGTGCCGAGCAGGGTCTGCATTTCCGGGCTCAGCTTGATGGACTTGGCAGAGCGCAGGAAGATGCCGCCCCCCTTGGAGATGAGCTCACGGTTGTAGTCATCCCAGCTCGAGCCCGGCAGCTCGAACAGGCGCTTGCGCTCGACGAAGCTCCTGGCCGCATCCGGGGTCGGGTCGACGAAGATGTGCATGTGGTTGAAGGCGCCCACCAGCTGGATGTGCTCGGAGAGCAGCATGCCGTTGCCGAACACGTCGCCGGCCATGTCGCCTATCCCCACGCAGGTGAAGTCGGTGGTCTGGCAGTTGATGCCGATCTCACGGAAGTGGCGCTTGACCGATTCCCAGGCGCCGCGGGCGGTGATGCCCATCTTCTTGTGGTCATAGCCCACCGAGCCGCCGGAGGCAAACGCATCGCCGAGCCAGTGGCCGTATTCGAGGCTTATCTCGTTGGCGATGTCGGAGAAGGTGGCAGTGCCTTTGTCGGCGGCCACGACCAGGTAATAATCATCCTCGTCGTGACGCACCACGGATTTTGGCGGGATCACCTCGCCGCCGATGATATTGTCGGTCACATCGAGCAGGCCGCGGATGAACAGACGGTAGCAGGCCTTGCCCTCCTCCTGGATGACGGCACGGGGCGCCCCCGCCGGCATCTGCTTGCAATAGAAGCCGCCCTTGGCGCCCACCGGCACGATGACGGTGTTCTTCACCTGCTGAGCTTTCACCAGACCCAGCACTTCGGTGCGGAAGTCCTCTTTGCGATCGGACCAGCGCAGGCCGCCACGGGCCACCTTGCCCCAGCGCAGGTGTACTCCTTCCACTCGCGGGGAGTAGACGAAGATCTCGAACTTCGGCAGCGGCAGCGGCATGTCGGTGATGCAGGAGGGGGCCAGCTTGAAGGAGATGTAGGGCTTGATGTTGCCCGCCTTGTCCAGCTGGTAGTAGTTGGTGCGCAGGGTGGCGTCGATCATCTCCACATAGCGGCGAATGATGCGATCGTCATCCAGGTTGGCGACCTGATCCAGCTTGGCGGCGAGCTGCTCGTGCAGCTTGGCGGATGCCTTGGCATCTTGCGATGGCACCTTGGCATCCTGCTTGATGGCCGGATCCAGGCGCTGTTCGAACAGGGTGAACAGCAGCTGGGCGATGTCCGGATAACGGGTCAGGGTCTCCTCGATATAGGACTGGCTGAAGGAGACGCCGGTCTGGCGCATGTATTTGGCATAGGCCCGCAGCACGGATACCTGACGACCGGTGAGGCCGGCCCCCAGCACCAGACGGTTGAAGCCGTCATCTTCCAGGGTCTTGTTCCAGATGGCGGCGAAGGCCTGTTGGAAGCGCTGCTGGCTCTGCTCCAGATCGAACGGTTGCTCGCCCCGCAGCAGCATGGAGAAATCGAGGATCCAGAACACCTCGCCGGTGGGGGTCCGTACCTGATACGGGGTCTCGCCGATGACGCGCAGCCCCATGTTTTCGAGCATGGGCAGGACGTCGGAGAGGTGGATGGGTTCGCTTCGGTGGAACAGCTTGAGGCGTACCCGGCGATCGTTCTCCTCCTCCTGGGCGCGGTAGAACAGCATGCCAAGCGGCTCGGCCTCGCTCAATCCATCCAGGGCCATGATGTCCGCGACGGCAGAGCCCGGCAGCACATCTTCCTTGTAGGCGCGGGGGAAGGCGGTGCTGAAACGGCGGCGCAGTTCGTTGCCGCGGGCCTCGCCATAGTGGGAAAGCAGCACGGAATCCAGGCGGTCATCCCAGCTGCGGGCCGCTTCAATCAGGTTGTTCTGTACTTCGTTCACATCCACATCCACGTTGTTGTTGTTGACCCGCACTATGTAGTGGGTCCGTGCCAGCACACCCTCGGTGAAGTAGACGTTGAACTCCACATCGATGCTGCTGCCAAAATATTTCTGCAAAATCTGCTGGGTCTTGACCCGCAGCGCCGTGTTGTAGCGCTCCTTGGTGACATAGACCATGCAGGAGAAGAAGCGGCCGTAGACGTCGCGGCGCACGAACAGGCGCAGCATGTCCCGCTCCTGCATCTCCAGCACCCCGAGACCGGTGGCCAGCAGCTCCTCTTCACGGGCCTGGATCAGCTCGTCGCGCGGGTAGGTTTCCAGCACGTTCAGCAGCGCCTTGTAGGCATGGGAGCCCGATTCAAAGCCGGAGGCGGCCATGATGCGCTCGAGGCGGTGGCTGATGAGGGGGATCTGGGTCGCACTGGTGTTGTAGATGGAGGAGGCATACAAGCCGATGAAGCGATCCTCTCCCACCACCTTGCCGTGCTCGTCGAAACGCTTGATGCCGATGTAGTCCACATAGGCCGGACGATGCACCCGGGACTTGCTGTTGGACTTGGTGAGGATCAGCAAGTCGGAACTGAGGGCCGCGTGACGGGCGCTGGCGGGCATGGTGCCGAGGCGCTGGCCTTCGTCCTTGATGGAGTTCTTCATCAGCCCCAGGCTGGACTCGGGCTGCGGCAGGATCTCGTGATCCCCCTCCACCGCCTTGACGTCGTAGCGACGATAACCCATCAGGGTGAAGTTGTGGGCGGCCACCCATTTGAGGAAGGCGACGCAGGAGTCCACCTCGGCCTGGCTGACCGGGTTCTTGCGTTTGGGCAGCTCCTCGATGATCTCGTTCAGGCGCGCCAGCATGGGCTGCCAGTCTCCCACCGCCAGGGCCACTTCCCGCGCCACCGAGTTGAGCTCGGCAGTCAGGGCGTCCATCTCCTCTTCACCGGTCAGGTGATCGATTTCGATGAGGAAGGCGGTTTCCACCGAGGTCTGCTCTGCGGTGTTGTCCAGATCCAGGATGGCGCCAATCTTGCCGCCTTCGCCGCGGATCAGGTGCAGCGGCTGGTGCAGCATCATGTGGGCGGTGATATTGAGACGCTTGAGCGCCATGCGGATGGAGTCCACCAGGAAGGGGGAATCCTGCAGGATGATCTCGACGATGGTATGGGGAGACTGCCATCCGTGGCGGGTCAGCTCGGGGTTGTAGACCCGGATATAGGGCTCGATGCCGGTACGGTGGTTGAGGGCATTCCACAGACTGAGGGCGGCGCCATAGAGATCGCTGTCATTGCGGTCATGCAGATCAGTACTGGCCATGTTGCCGTAGAACTTGGCAACGAAACATTCGACCAGGGAGGCACTGTTTTTCGGCAATTTCTGGTGGATCAGACTGAGAACGTTTTCGAGCAGAACGGAGGTAGGGGCGTCTTTCAATGCCATTGCTAGTTTCCTTATCGGACGACATCACAGACACGGCGACATCCACCCAGGATGCCCACCGGTACAGAGTTGCAGCGAAGTGTAATGGCTTGGATCAAGGAAGGCGAGCAAAGGTGATAACGGGATGTTAAAAACAAGGGGCAGATCACGGCTTGGGTTGTGATAAATTTTGCCAAGTTGGCAAAATTCAGAAAATCGCACTGGATGTCGCGCCATTTACCGGATAGATAGTGACTTAAAGCAGATATTTACCCGGATTGATGTTCAATTTTTGTTAATTTATGCGTTCCAGGGAAATGAAGCGATGATCGTCCTGGGTTTTCAGTCGAAAGTAGCCGTGAACGCCGCTCTCCGACACAAAACGCCGGATTTTCTCCAACCCCAGCTCCAGGGTCAGACCCTGCTCGGTACGTACCACCAGGCGGTTCACCTGCCCCTGGTACATCAACATGATCTCGTCGCGGCCAAGGGAGAGCCGAAAAGTGTATTGCCTCATGTCACCTCCTGGTCATCCATGAAAAACGGGCAGGAGAGCCAGACTCCCCTGCCCGCCGTCGTGACGCTTACTGTGCCAGCGCCTTGCTCACCTTCTCGAACAGATCCCGCGCCAGCCCGTCCAGGTTGGCCAGGCGGGTCAGCTCGGCGCGAACCAGCGCCTTGCGCCCCTCATCGAGCCGCTTGAACTGGATAAGCGGGGTGATGAGGCGGGACGCCACCTGGGGATTGACCTCGTTGAGCTCGATCAAGAGATCGGTCAGGAAGCGATAGCCGCTGCCATCGGCGGCGTGGAACTGCACCTGGTTGCTCATGGCGAAGCTGCCGATGAGCGCCCGCAGCCGGTTCGGGTTGCGGATGCTGAAGGTCGGGTGCGCCATCGCCTGCTTCACGTCATGGAGCACATCCTTGGCCGGCTTGGCCCCCACCAGCCGCAGCCAGTTGTCCAGTACCAGGCCATCATGGGCCCACTTGCCTTCGAAGTCGGCCAAGAGCGCAGCGCGGCACGGCAGCAGATGGCTGTTGGCCACCTGGAGCGCCGCCAGGGTGTCGGTCATGTTGTCGGCAGCCCCGTACTGCTCGCGCACCAGGGTATCGGCCTTCGCGGCATCCAGCGCCGCCAGATAACCCAGCACCACACCCTTGAGGGCCCGCTTGGCCATGTCGGCATGGACCACCTGATAAGCCGGCAGACGCAGGCTCTCGTAGCACGCCAGCAGGCGGTCGCCAAAGGCGTGGGCCAGAGCAGTCTGAATGCCGTTGCGCACCTGATGGATGGCGTCGATGTCGGCTACCTCGAACAGCTCGGCCAGGGTCGCCTCTCCCGGCAGGGCCAGGATCTCTGCCTTGAGGGCGGGATCCAGTGCAGCCTCGTCCAGAATGGCGACAAAGGCCGCCAGCAGGGTGTGGGAGAGTTCAATCCCCTGCCCGTGCTGGACCCGGGCAACCCCGTCGATCACCGCCTTGTTGATCAGCATCTGGGCCGCATCCCAGCGGGCAAACTCGTTGCGGGCATGGCGCATCAGGAAGGCCAGGGCCTCGTCGCTGTAGTCATAGTGCAGCTTGACCGGGGCGGAGAAGTCCCGCAGCAGGGAAGGTACTGGCCTGACCGGTACCCGATCGAATTCGAAAGTCTGCTGTGCTTCCAGCACGTCCAGCACATTGCCAATGGCCTTGCCCTGGTATTGCAGCGCAATAACGGCACCCTGCTCATCGTAGAGCTCGATGTCGAGGGGGATATGCAGCGGCAGCTTTTGTGGCTGATCCTGGGTCGGCGGCGTGTACTGGCTCACGTGCAGACGATAGACACCGCTTTCGGCATCGTATTCGTCGGTCACGGTGAGCTCGGGGGTGCCGGACTGGCTGTACCAGCGGCGGAATCGAGCGAGATCCACCCCGGAGGCATCCTCCATCGCCTGCACGAAGTCGTCGCAGGTGGCGGCAGAGCCGTCGTGACGCTCGAAGTAGAGTCGCATGCCCGCCTGGAAGGCGTCCTCCCCCAGCAGGGTGTGCATCATGCGGATCACTTCAGAGCCCTTCTCGTAGACGGTCAGGGTGTAGAAGTTGTTCATCTCGATCACCACATCCGGGCGGATGGGGTGGGCCATGGGGCCGGCGTCTTCGGCAAACTGCGGACCGCGCACGGTGCGCACGTTGTTGATGCGGTTGACGCCGCGCGACCCCAGATCGGAAGAGAACTCCTGATCCCGGAACACCGTCAGCCCCTCTTTGAGGCTTAACTGGAACCAGTCGCGGCAGGTGACGCGGTTGCCGGTCCAGTTGTGGAAGTATTCGTGGCCGATCACCCGCTCGATGCCGTGGTAGTCCGCATCGGTGGCAGTGGCCGGGTTGGCCAGCACGAACTTGGAGTTGAAGATGTTGAGCCCCTTGTTCTCCATGGCCCCCATGTTGAAAAAGTCCACCGCCACGATCATGTAGATGTCGAGGTCATACTCGAGGCCGAAACGCTGCTCGTCCCAGCGCATGGAGTTGATGAGGCTCTCCATGGCGAAACCGGCGCGGTCCAGGTTGCCCTTGTCCACGAAGATCTCGAGCGCCACCTGGCGGCCGCTTTTGGTAATGAAGTGGTTGCGTTCCACGTCGAAGTCACCGGCAACCAGGGCAAACAGGTAACTCGGTTTGGGGAAGGGATCCTGCCACTGCACGAAGTGGCGACCGTCGTCCAGATCGCCGCTCGCGACCTTGTTGCCATTGGAGAGCAGATAGGGGTACTTGGCCTTGTCGGCGGTGATGCGGGTACTGTAACGGGCCAGGATGTCTGGCCTGTCCATGTAATAGGTGATACGACGAAAGCCCTCGGCCTCGCACTGGGTGCAATAGGCATCGCCGGATTTGTAGAGCCCCTCCAGCGCCGTGTTGGCGGCGGGATCAATGTCGGTGACCACGGTCAGCACGCACTCGGCCGGCAGGTTGAACAGGGTCAGGCTGCTCTCTCCCTGCTCGTATTGCTGATAGGGCACGCCATCCACACTGACACTGACAAGGTCAAGCCCCTCGCCGTCCAGCACCAGGGGCTCGTTGTGATCGCCGCTGCGACGCAAACGGGAGATGGCGGTGACCCGGGTCAGGGGCTCTTGCAGCTGAAAATCGAGATCCAGGCTGTCACACCAATAGAGGGGAGCCTGGTAATCCTGGCGATATTTGGCCGTCATGGCCTGAGGTTGTTCAGTCATTATTGTGTGCTTCCACGCTTTGTTATTGACGTGTCAGAGGCTGTCACAAGGCTCGGACAGGGTCAAATAGTTTGCATTCAGGCAAAAGAAAGGGCGACCCGAGTCGCCCTTGTCATTTCGTTGCCAGCATCAGCTCTTCTTGCTGAGGGTGGCCAGATCCGCCGTGATGTTGGCCGCTTCCACCTGGTATTCGTCAGGTGCCTCGAAATCGGTCGGCAGTTCATCCAGGCTCTTCACCGTCGGCTTGCCAAGACGGGTCAGCCGCTCGTTGGCTCGCGCCAGCGCCTTCTCGTCCTGTTTGGCCTGTTCAGCCAGCCGCTCGGCTTCGTTCAGGGAGACCGACTTCTTGTCCTTGTCCGCCTGATACTCCTTGATGTCCTGCAGCACATAGGCAAATTCCGGATCCTTGGTGATCCGTGCCTCGTGGGCCGCTTTCAGCTTGGGCAGCAGGCTGGAGAAGTCCCCCAGTCGCTCGTAGCTGGCCGAGGCAATCTTGTCCCAGGGCAAGGCGTTGAACTCGCGGCTCTCCCCCGTCTCCTCCGGCGCCACTGCGGTCGGGAAGGCGATATCGGGTGCAACCCCTTTGTTCTGGGTACTGCCGCCATCGATACGGTAGAACTTGGCGATGGTGTACTGCACGTGACCCAGCGGCTGCTCGTAGAAGTCATAGACCTTGGCGAGGCTGCGATGCTGCTGCACCGTCCCCTTGCCAAACGAGTTTTCGCCGAGGATCAGCGCACGACCATAGTCCTGCATGGCGGCAGCGAAGATCTCGGAGGCCGAGGCGCTGTAGCGGTCGATCATCACCGACATGGGGCCACCGTAGTAGACATTGCCGTCGTCGTCGCCATTGACGGTGATGCGACCCATGTGATCACGGATCTGCACCACGGGGCCGCTGGCAAAGAAGAGACCGCTCAGAGCGGAGGCTTCCGTCAGGGCACCGCCACCGTTGCCGCGCAGATCGACGATGAGGCCGTCGATCTTCTGCTTGTTGAGGCTGGAGATCTCCTTGATCACGTCGTCGTGCAGGTTGACGTAGAAGCTCGGGATCTCGAGCACGCCGATCTTCTTGCCCTCGGCGGTGATCACCTTGGACTTGGCGGCTCTGTCTTCCAGACGCACCTTGTCACGCACCAGCTCCACCAGCTCGGTCTTGGCGGTCGCGCCCTTGCCGCGCTGGATCTCCAGCTTCACCTTGCTGCCCTTGGGCCCCTTGATGAGCTCGACCACGTCGTCAAGACGCCAACCTATGACATCCACAATCTTGCCGTCGTCCTGCCCCACCCCGGTGATCTTGTCATCGGGTTTCAGGTGATTGGACTTGGCCGCCGGGCCGCCGGGCACCAGGGAGCGGATGACGGTAAAGTCATCTTCCGCCTGCAGCACGGCGCCAATCCCCTCCAGCGAGAGGTTCATCTCGGTGTTGAACCGATCGGCGCTGCGCGGAGACAGATAGCTGGTGTGCGGTTCGATGGCGCGGGCGAAGGAGTTCATGAAGAGCTGGAACACGTCCTCGCTCTCGGTCTGGGACATCCGCTTGATGGCGTTGTTGTAACGCTTGCCAAGCAGCTCCTTGATCTCGGGCCACTCCTTGCCGCTGAGCTTGAGGCTCAGGGCATCGAACTTGACCCGCTGACGCCACAGCTCGTTGAGCTCGGCTTCATCCTTGGGCCAGGGAGCCCCTTCCCGATCGAAGACGTAATTGTCTTTCTGGGTAAAATCGAAGGGAGTGTCGAGCAGTTTGAGGGCGTATTCGAACCGCTCGTACCGCCGCTGCTGACTCAGGTTGAACATCTCGTAGGCCGGAGCCAGCCGCCCTCGCTCGAGGTCGGTGTCAAAACCGGTACGATATTTCTCAAAACGGCTGATGTCAGAGGCCAGAAACAGGTTGCGGCTGTAGTCCAGATTCTCCAGATATTTGTCAAAGATCACGGAGGAAAAGGCGTCGTCCAGCTTGAACTGTTTGTAGTGGGAGCGGGTAAACAGATTGGCAATTCGCTTGCTGGCCGTAGCATGTTGGCTCTCTTGAGCCAACACAGGCAAATCACTTTCCTTGAGCACCGGCTCGATGGCCTGTGCGAGCCCGGCAAGCGCCAGGCTACAGGCAACGAGTGAAAAACGAATCACGCCATGCTTCAACATTCGTCTCCTTAGAGAACCAGATGCTCGAACTTGACCCGCAACATCATGCCGGTCTGCAATTGAACCTGTACGTCATCCTTGGTCACTTCCTTGATGGTCGCAGGCACAGGGGACTTGCCCAGCACGACGCGCACGCCCTGCTCGACTTTCAGAGTAGCGGCATCCACTTTCACCAGCGGCGCATCGGCGACCGGTGCAGCCTTGGGAGCAGGGGCGGACTTGGGCTTGTCGGAGCGGGGAGCGTCAGCCTTGCGCGGCGCGTTGCGACGCGGCTGCTTGGGCTTGTCTTCCTTCTCCTTGGTGTTGGTGCGGCGGCTGGCAAAGACACGTTCCTTGCTCTCCTTGAGCGCCTGTTTGGCATGCTCGATGTGCTCTTCGGTGAGCAGCTCGCCCGGGTTGCCGTCCAGATCGACACGGGCCTGGCCAGCCTTGAGGCCATGCAGGTAACGCCAGCTGGAGGTGTATTGACGCAGAGCAGAGCGCAGCATGGTCTTGGAGACTCTCTCGTCATCAGCAAGACGCGCGGCCAGATCCTGGAAGATGCCAATCTTGAGTGGCTTGGCCTCTCCTTCAGCGATGAAGCAGGCCGGGAATTTCTCGACCAGGTAGGCGACGATCTCTTTACTGTTCTTCAGCTTTTCAGTGTTTTCCATGTATAACCTTGGCTTTCATATAGACGCACGGGCATGCCCGAACACAACAAAGGCCCCATTATAGAGAGCTTGGGACCTTTTGCGAACCATCTAGCAATGACTTAGAGCATGCTTTCCAAAATTTGCACCGTTTCTTCGAGGCCAATCCGGTCCTGCTCGTCAAAGCGGTTAAAGATTGGACTGTCGATGTCCAGCACCCCGATGATCTCCCCGCCACGGCGCAGCGGGATCACGATTTCCGAGTTGCTGGCACCGTCGCACGCAATGTGCCCCGCAAACTGGTGCACGTCGTCCACCAACTGGGTCTTGCCCTCGGCCACCGCTGTGCCACAGACGCCGCGCCCGACCGGGATGCGCACACAGGCCGGCTTGCCCTGGAACGGGCCGAGCACCAGGGTCTCGCCCTGCAGCAGGTAGAAACCAACCCAGTTGATGTCAGCCAGTTCCTGATTGAGCAGGGCAGACAGGTTTGCCAGGGTGGCGATCATGTCGGGTTCGCCCTCCAGCAATGCCTGGGCCTGCTGGTTGAGCGTGCGATAAAATGCTTGTTTTTCAATCATGATTAAATGAACTTCACTCCTTGATAATCAATGCAAGGTACCGTCCTGCCTGAAAATTTCAAATCAATTTTCAATTATCCCCCCTCCTGGGGCTCGATGAGAGTCCGTTCAACGTGCCGCCCCCAACATCAGTTGATGGCGCTGGCCATTGCTCCACTCGATGGTCAGGAGCCAGTCCATCGCCTCGGTCGTACAACTTCCCACCTGGGTTACCCCTCGCCACCCCGCTTGGCTGGGTTCAAACTGCACAGGGATGAGCCCCATGAACATCTCCTTGCCCTCGAGCCAGGCCTTGACCGGCGTGATGGCCGGCACACCCCCTTGAAGGCGCAGGACAAAGTCATGTTCAGGGCGGATCGGCAAGCCATCGATGCTGACCGTCAGCGGGCGATCCCCGACGATGAGGCGGCAGGGGCTGTGGGACAGATCACAAATCTGAACATTGGTGTCCTCTTCATGATCGCTTCCAGTGCCTGAAAACCAGGTTCGATAGGCCATCAGGGAGAGCAAAATGACCAGCACCATGGACAGGTGGACGATTTTGCGTGAAGTGAGTCTCTCTTTCATGAAAAAACAGCTCTGTAAGGTACTTTGAAAATGTAATTTTCGTGATCTGGCGCAAGGTAAAAACTGGCGGACATGAGACCCGCTGGAGCCAAATATATCACTGTTTGTACTGTTATTTTACCGGTCATTTCAGTATCATTCTCAATGGATTTTCATTTAACCACCTTTTGCTTTTCCTTTTATTAACAGATGTTAACGAGAGGATTTTGCAAAACCGGGGTGAAAATGGCCCAGGACACCGGGCAACACAAACAACAGCATCGGAAGCGGAATACAACGATGAGCCATACAACAAACCACCCTGAGTACAACTACACCGTTGTGCGCCAGTTCACCGTCATGACGATTGTCTGGGGTATCGTCGGCATGTCGGTGGGTGTATTGATTGCAGCCCAGCTGATCTGGCCTGCCCTCAACTTCGACACCCCCTGGCTGACGTACAGCCGTCTGCGTCCCCTGCATACCAATGCGGTCATCTTCGCATTTGGTTGCAGCGCCCTGATGGCCACCTCCTTCTACGTGGTGCAACGCACCTGTCAGGTCCGGCTGTTTGGTGGTCCCCTCGCCTCCTTCGTGTTCTGGGGCTGGCAGGCGATCATTCTGTCTGCAGCCATCTCGCTGCCGCTGGGGTACACCACCTCCAAAGAGTACGCCGAGCTGGAGTGGCCCATCGACATCGCCATCGCCGTGGTCTGGGTGAGCTATGCCATCGTCTTCTTCGGCACCCTGGTCAAGCGCACCACCTCCCACATCTATGTGGCGAACTGGTTCTTCGGTGCCTTCATCATCACGGTGGCCGTACTGCACATCGTCAACAACATGGAAGTGCCGCTCTCCGGCATGAAGTCCTACTCCATGTACTCCGGTGCCATGGATGCCATGGTGCAGTGGTGGTATGGCCACAACGCGGTGGGCTTCCTGCTGACGGCGGGCTTCCTTGGCATGATGTACTATTTCGTGCCCAAGCAGGCGGGTCGCCCCGTCTACTCCTACCGCCTCTCCATCGTGCACTTCTGGGCGCTGATCTCCCTCTATATCTGGGCCGGTCCGCACCACCTGCACTATACCGCCCTGCCTGACTGGGCCCAGTCGCTGGGCATGGTGATGTCCCTCATCCTGTTCGTGCCCTCCTGGGGCGGCATGATCAACGGCATCATGACCCTCTCGGGTGCCTGGCACAAGCTGCGTTATGACCCCATCCTGCGCTTCCTGATCGTCTCCCTGTCGTTCTACGGCATGTCGACCTTCGAAGGCCCCATGATGGCGATCAAGACCGTCAACGCCCTCTCCCACTACACCGACTGGACTATCGGTCACGTTCACTCCGGTGCCCTGGGCTGGGTTGCCATGGTGTCCATCGGTGCCGTCTACCACCTGATCCCGAACCTGTTCGGGCAGGGGCGCATGTACAGCATCAAGCTCATCAACGTCCACTTCTGGCTGGCCACCGTGGGCACCGTGCTCTATATCGTCGCCATGTGGATTTCCGGTGTGATGCAGGGCCTGATGTGGCGTGCGGTCAACGACGACGGCACCCTGACCTACAGCTTCGTGGAGGCGCTGCAAGCTTCCTATCCCTTCTACTTCGTGCGCTTCCTGGGTGGCTGCTTCTTCGTCACCGGCATGCTGCTGATGGCCTACAACGCCTATCGCACCGTCACTGCGCCCAAGGGTTCTCTGGAACCCGTCGCACAGCCAGCCTGATTTGAAGGGGTTTAAAGCATGAGCAACAACAACCGTCACGAGATTTTTGAAAAAAGCGTCCCCATGCTGGTGATTGGCATCATCTTCGCCATCAGCCTGGGGGGCCTGGTGGAAATCACCCCCCTGTTCTTCCAGAAGCAGACCAACGAGCCGGTGGAGGGCCTCAAGCCCTACACCGCCCTGCAGATGGAAGGACGCGACATCTACATCCGCGAAGGCTGCACCGTCTGCCACAGCCAGATGATCCGCCCGTTCCGCGCCGAGACCGAACGCTACGGCCACTACTCGGTTGCCGGCGAGAGCGTCTGGGAGCACCCCTTCCTGTGGGGCTCCAAGCGTACCGGCCCGGATCTGGCCCGGGTCGGCGGCCGCTACTCCGATGACTGGCATCGCGCCCACCTCATCAACCCGCGCGACGTGGTGCCCGAGTCCAACATGCCGGCCTTCCCCTGGCTCGAGACCAATGTGCTGAGCGGCGAGCTGACCGGCAAGAAGCTGGCTCTGTTCCGGGATCACTTCGGCGTGCCCTATACCGATGCCGACATCGCCGGTGCCGGTGAGGCCGTCAAGGGCAAGACCGAGCTGGATGCGCTGATCGCCTATCTGCAATCACTGGGCCATGCCCTGAAATAAGGAGTCGGGATATGGATTACGGCACATTTCGCGGCCTGTACACCCTGCTGCTGATGGTCATCATGATTGGCATCATCGTCTGGGCCTACAGCAAGCGCCGCAAGGCTTCTTTCGACGAGGCCGCCAACCTGGTTTTTGCCGATGACGAGCAACCCAGTGCTGATAACAAGAACGCAGGAGCGAAGCAATAATGAGCACTCTGTTTAGCATTTTTGTGACCGTCATAAGCCTTGGCACCATTCTCGGCTGCTTCCTGCTGCTGGCCTGGTGCATGAAGGACAAGATGGGGGCCGAAGAGGGCAAACCCATGGGTCACACCTTCGACGGCATCGAGGAGATCAACAATCCCCTGCCGAAGTGGTGGTCCTATATGTTCCTCTTCTTCATCGTCACCGGGCTCATCTACCTGCTCGCCTTCCCGGGCCTTGGCAACTTCAAGGGTCTGCTGGGCTGGCAGAGCTCCAACCAGGATGTGCGTTCCCTGGCCGAGTCCAAGGCGGCGGCCGAGTCTGCCAAGGCCGAAGGACGCGCGGTGGAATACGACCGGGAACTCGCCAAGGCCGACGAGATCTACGGCGCCAAGTTCCGCGAGCTGACCTATCAGGCTGACGGCAATAGCTACAAGGAGATCACCGAGATCGCCAAGGATCCGGAAGCCTTGAAGGTGGGTCAGCGCCTGTTCCTGCAAAACTGTTCCCAGTGTCATGGCTCCGATGCCCGCGGTGGCCGCGGTTTCCCGAACCTGACCGACAGCGAATGGCAGTGGGGCGGCGCCCCCGACCAGATCAAGACCACCATCATGGGCGGTCGTCAGGGGATCATGGCCGCCTGGGGCGAGATCCTGGGTCAGGACGGGGTGAAGGAGGTTGCCTCCTATGTGCTGAGCCTCTCCGGTCGCAAGGTTGATCTGGTGGAAGCCAAGAAAGGGGAAGCACGCTTTGCCATGTGCGCCGCCTGCCACGGTCCGGATGCCAAGGGCGGCATCGCCTTCGGCGCACCGGATCTCACCAACAACATCTGGCTCTATGGCGGCTCCCGTCAGGTGGTCGAACAGACCATCACCCACGGGCGCCACGGCGTGATGCCGGCCTGGAAGGACATTCTGGGGGAAGACAAGGTACATCTGCTCGCTTCCTACGTTTACAGCTTGTCCCACAACGATCGGCAAAATCAGCAGTAACATGTGATAAGCACGTGATTAATCAGCAAAAAGCCTCGACTCTTCGAGGCTTTTTGTTATCTTGTGTTGGCTGAATTACCGCCATTTCGTTAACCATTTGTTTCGGTAGCATCATGACTCAACCCTGGTATCGCCAATTCTGGCCCTGGTTCATCATCGCCCTCCCCTGCGCCGCCGTGGTAGGCAGCATCGCCACCGCCATCATTGCCAGCAAGGATGGGGTCAACCTGGTGGCGGAGGACTACTACAAGCAGGGCAAGGAGATTAACCAGGATCTCAGCAAGTTCGATCGCGCCGAGGCGCTCGGCATCCGTATCGCCCTCAATGTCAGCGACAAGGAGCTGACGTTAAATCCACTGTCCGGGGATTTCCCCCTCGGGCAGGCACTGCACCTCTCCCTGTTTCATCCCACGTTGGCGGGCCTGGACAGCGAACATCTGCTGACGGCCGATGGCAAGGGAGTCTATCGCCTGATGCTCGACAAGCCCCTCACCGGCAAGTGGCACGTGCGGGTCGATGCCTTCAACCATGAATGGCGCCTCCAGGAGACGGCACAACTGCCGACTCAGGCAGCGATTGAGCTCGATCCCAAGGGACGTTGAATCACGAAGGCAGGGTGATCGGCACGCCGGTCAGCCGCCCTTCTCCCCGACCCGGCCTGCAGGGCTGCATCAAAGAGGGATGATCACCATGACCGGCTGTTTTCACTGTGGTGAACCGGTTCCCACTGGCAGTAACTTTACTCTCGAGATCAAAGGCATCGTTCAGCCGATGTGTTGCCCTGGCTGTCAGGCCGTGGCACAGACCATTCTCGAATGCGGCCTCGCCAGTTATTACGAACACCGCACCGCTCCCGGCATCAAGGGGGAACTGGTGCCCGAAGAGCTCGCCGCCCTCACCCACTACGATCTGGCAGAGGTGCAGCAGGAGTTCGTCACCGACACCGGTACGGGTCGCGAAACTACGCGCGAGATCCAGCTGACGGTGGAAGGTTTGACCTGCGCCGCCTGTGCCTGGCTCATCGAGCGGCACCTGATGACCCTGCGCGGTCTGCGTTACATCAACGTCAATACCACCACCCATCGCGCCCGCATCAAGTGGGATCCGGCCCAGCTCTCTTTGAGCGACATTCTCAAGGGCTTTGCCAGGGTCGGCTATCGCGCCTATCCCTTCCAGACTCATCAGCAGGAAGCGCTCTACGCCAAAGAGGTGCGCAGCTACATGTTCCGCATGGCGCTGGCCGGCCTTGGCTCCATGCAGGTGATGATGTGCGCCGTAGCACTCTACATGGACCTCTTCATCAGCGTGGAAGAGGAGTTCATGATCTACTTCAAGTGGATAAGCCTTCTGCTCTCCACCCCCATCATGATCTACTCGGCCCAGCCTTTTTACGTGGGGGCATGGCGCAGCCTGAAGCAGGGGCACCTCTCCATGGATGTTTCGGTGTCGCTGGCACTGATCGGCGCCTTCGTCGCCTCCATCTGGGCCACGGTCTTCAACACGGGTGAGGTCTATTACGACTCCATCACCATGTTCGTCTTTTTCCTGCTGTTGGGCCGTCTGCTGGAACTGCGAGCGAGGCGCAAGGCGTCGGAGTCGAGCTCCAACCTGGCGCGTCTGGTGCCCATCATGGCGACCCGCATCGATGATGACGGCGAACACGAGGTGGCCGCCAAAACGCTGCGAGTCGGAGACAGGGTGCGGGTACTCGCGGGGGCCACCCTGCCGGCAGACGGCATCGTCACCTTGGGCCAGGCCAGCCTCAACGAATCCATGCTGACTGGCGAACAGTTGCCTCTGCTCAAGCAGGCCGGGGATCCCGTCTATGCAGGCACCATCAATACCGATGCCCCCCTGGAGATCCGGGTCAGCCATCCCATTGAAGAGTCGCGTCTGGCCCAGATCATGCGCCTGCAGGATCATGCTCTGGACGACAAGCCCGCCATCGCCCAACTGGCGGACGTGCTGTCGCGCCACTTTATCCTGGTGCTCCTGATCATTGCGGCCGGGGTCTGGACCTTCTGGCATTTTCATGAGCCCGAGCGGGCCTTCTGGGTCACCCTGGCGGTGCTGGTGGCGACCTGCCCCTGCGCCCTCTCGCTGGCCACCCCGACCGCACTGACCTCGGCCACTGCCAACCTGACCCGCAGCGGCATCCTGCTGCGCCGCGGCCACGTGCTGGACATTCTGACCCGGGCCAACCGCATCGTGATGGACAAGACGGGGACCCTGACCACGGGCAACATCAGCCTGGTGAGCACCCAGCCCCTCGGCGAGCTCGACGCAGCCCGCTGCCTCGCCCTCGCCCAGGCCCTGGAGACCTACTCCGAGCACCCCATCGCCCGTGCGTTTCGAAGCAAACCACTGGCGGACGGGGTGCCGCTCGCCGCCAGCGACATCACCCCCGTCATCGGCCACGGCGTGCAGGGGGTGATTGAGGGCAAACATTACCGCATCGGCAGTGCACGCTGGCTCGAACTGGCGCAAGAAGAGAATGCCGCTCAAGGGCTGGCCATCTATCTGGCCGATGAACACGGACTGCTGGCCCGTTTCATCCTGGCCGACACGCTACGCCCCGATGCCGGTGCACTGATCCAGGCCTTCAAGGAGGCTGGCCTGCAAACCACCATTCTCACCGGCGACGGTTCGGACCAGGCGGACATGCTGGCCCGCGAGCTGGGTGTCGATGAGCTGGTAAAAGGGGTCACCCCGGACGGCAAGCTGGCCTACCTCAAGGCCCGGGAAGCGGCCGGGGATATCAGCATCATGGTGGGAGATGGCATCAACGACGCCCCTGTGCTGGCCGGCGCCCACGCGTCCTTTGCCATGGCGGGGGGCACGGATCTGGCCAAGAACAGCGCCGACGCCATCCTGCTGGCCGACGATCTCTCCCGTCTGCTGGCCGCCCGGGCCCTGGCCCTGCGCACTCGCAAGATCATCAAGGAGAACTTTGCCTGGTCCATCGGCTACAACCTGCTTGTGCTGCCGCTGGCGGCAAGTGGCTGGCTCCCCCCTTATCTGGCGGCTGCTGGCATGTCCCTGAGCTCCCTCATCGTGGTCACCAACTCCATGCGGCTCAACCGGTGAGCAGCCATCTGGCATCCTCCCGGGTGGCGGCACCTCTTGCCTCGCCGGGTTATCATCCCCCTTTCACCACAGGGTCCGCGCCATGAACATCATCTTCGTCCTTATCCCCATCGCCATCCTGTTCGTTGTCATTGCAGGAGCCGTCTTCTTCTGGGCCATCCGCTCCGAGCAGTTCGAGGATCTCGACAGGCAGGGCTCCAACATCCTGTTTGACGAGGAGCAGCGCCCCTTGCCCCCCCCTGAACAACAAGCAGAACAGGAAAGCAAGCCTCATGACCAGCAGCCTTGACCTCATGGGCGCCCTGCTGGTCGGGCTTGCCGGTGCCGGCCACTGTATCGGCATGTGCGGCGGCGTGTCCGCCGCGCTCTCCATGGCCATACCTGCCGAGAGGCAGCATTTTTGGGGCCGACTCGGTTATCTGCTCAACTACAACCTGGGGCGCATCCTGAGCTATGTGCTGGCGGGCGCGCTGGTGGGTGGTTTGCTCGCCACCACCACGGAGATAGGCGCTGGCAAACACGCCCTGGCAGGGCTTCGCCTCATCGCCGCCCTGCTGATGATAGCGCTCGGCCTCTACTTGGCTGGCTGGTGGCATGGCGTCTTGCTGCTCGAGCGCATCGGTGCGAAGTTCTGGCCTCTCATCAAGCCGCTGGCAGGCAGGTTTCTCCCGTTTACATCAGCCTGGCAGGCCCTCCCCTTTGGCATGGTCTGGGGCTGGCTCCCTTGCGGCCTCGTCTACTCCATGCTGACCTGGAGCGCTGCCGCAGGCTCCGCAAGTGGCGGGGCGCTCATCATGCTCTTTTTCGGCCTCGGCACCCTGCCGACTCTGTTTGCGCTGGGGGGGCTGGCAGACCGATTGCGCTACTGGCTCACCCTGCGCAGCCTGCGCCTTGGGGGCGCCTTGCTGCTTATTGCCTACGGGATCCACACCCTCTGGATCGGGATGGCGTCCTTTTGAAACCCTATCCAAAACGGATGAGATGGTGGTAAACTTGTTTGATATAAATCAATTATTCATTTGAGCCTATGATCCCGGACAAGAAACCTGGCAGACGTATTCAGAGCGGTGGCTGTGCAATTCATTGCCAGGATTGCAGCATCAGCCAGCTCTGCATCCCCTTCACCCTTAACGACAACGAGCTCGATCAGCTCGACAGCATTATCGAGCGCAAAAAGCCGATCCAGAAGGGTGAAGAGTTGTTCAAGGCCGGCGATGAGCTCAAGTCGCTCTATGCCATACGTTCCGGGACCATCAAGTCATATACCATCACCGAACAGGGTGACGAACAGATCACCGCCTTCCACCTCGCCGGTGATCTGGTCGGTTTCGACGCCATCCACAAGCAGGCCCACCCCTCCTTCGCCCAGGCGCTGGAAACCGCCATGGTGTGCGAAATACCGTTCGATGTGCTCGACGACCTCTCTGGTAAGATGCCCAAACTGCGCCAGCAGATCATGCGGCTGATGAGCAACGAGATCATGGGCGACCAGGAGATGATACTGCTGCTCTCCAAAAAGAACGCCGAAGAGCGCCTCGCTGCCTTCCTGCACAATCTCTCGGTTCGCTTCTCCGAGCGCGGCTTCTCCGCCAAGGAGTTCCGCCTCTCCATGACCCGTGGGGACATCGGCAACTACCTCGGTCTCACCGTCGAGACCATCAGCCGCCTGCTGGGCCGTTTCCAGAAATCCGGTCTCATCAGCGTTAAAGGCAAATACATTACTGTATTGGACAACGTTGCCTTGGGCGTCATGGCCGGAGCCACTCGTCCTCCCTGCGGTTAATCCCCGTTTATTTCCTCTTTTGCCGGATCGGAGCACCCTGAAATTTGATCCGGCACACCTTCCCGCCTCCCCCCTTGGACTAAGCTGTAATAGCTAAAGAGTTGCCATCATTGGCCTTTTTGCCAAGGAGGAGAACATGGTCAAGTACCGAAACATTCTGGTGGTGATCAATCCCGAGGAGGAGCGCCAGATTGCGCTCGAGCGCGCGGTCAAGGTCGCCGAGCTGGATGAGGGCGCCCAGCTGACCCTGCTCCTGACGATTTACGACTTCTCTTACGAGATGACCGCCATGCTCTCGGCAGACGAGCGGGAAGAGATGCGCCATGGTGTCATCGCCCAACGTCGGGAGTGGCTCGACGAGATCCTCACTCCCTATCGGGCCAGAGGGCTGGAATGCGAAGTGAAAGTGCTCTGGCACAACCGTCCCTTCGAGTGCGTCATTCAGGAAGTGCTGGAGCAGCGTCACGATCTGGTCGTCAAGGCGACTCACAAGCACTCCTTCCTGCAAACCTTCATCTTCACCCCCACCGACTGGCACCTGCTGCGCAAATGCCCCTGTCCGGTTCTGCTGGTAAAAGAAGGGCACTGGCAACGGGGGGGCAACCTGATTGCCGCCATCAACTGCTCGAGCGATGACAAGGAGCAGAAGGTGCTCAACGAGCGGATCACCCGCGAGGGGATCGCCATCGCCGAGCTGCTTGGTGCCAGTCTCTATCTGGTCAACACCTACCCGGGCACCCCGGTCAATGTCGCCATCGAACTGCCAGAGTTCGATCCCAACGCCTACAACGATGCCATTCGCAAACACCATGAAGATCTGCTGCGAGAACATGCCGATCAGTTCGGCATCAACCACATGTGGACCAAAGTGGCGGAAGGCTTGCCGGAGGAGGTGCTGCCGGACATGGCGGACGATCTGAATGCCACCCTGATGATCATGGGATGCGTCGGCCGTACCGGCCTCTCTGCCGCCCTGCTTGGCAACACCGCCGAGCACGTGGTGGACAGGCTCAACTGCGACATTCTCATCCTCAAACCCGACGATTACAGCTGCCCTGTGGATGACAGGCGTCATCCTGCATAAGCGTTTCTTGCCCTCCCCCGGGACATGGCTATAATAAGCCGCTTATTTTTGTCCCGGGTTTGAGGCCATGCTAGAAGAGCTTAACGCCAAAGAGAAATACAGTTTCAACAAGCTGCAGAAACGCCTGCGGCGCAACGTGGGCCAGGCCATCGCCGACTTCAACATGATTGAAGAGGGTGACAAGATCATGGTCTGCCTGTCTGGCGGCAAGGACAGCTTTGCCATGCTCGACATCCTGATGAGCCTGAAGGCCAGCGCCCCCATCCATTTCGATCTGGTGGCCGTCAACCTGGATCAGAAGCAACCCGGCTTCCCCGAGCACGTGCTGCCCGAATACCTGAGCACCCTCGGCATCGACTTCAAGATCGTGGAAGAAGATACCTACTCCATCGTCAAGGAGAAGGTACCGGAGGGCAAGACCACCTGCGCGCTCTGCTCCCGCCTGCGCCGCGGCATTCTGTATCGCACCGCCCAGGAGCTGGGTTGCACCAAGATCGCCCTTGGCCATCACCGTGACGACATCCTCGAGACTCTGTTCCTCAACATGTTCTACGGTGGCAAGCTCAAATCCATGCCCCCCAAGCTGGTGAGCGACGATGGCAAGAACGTGGTGATCCGCCCCCTGGCCTACTGCAAGGAGAAAGATCTGGTGCGCTATGCCGAGGTCAAGGCCTTCCCCATCATCCCCTGCAACCTGTGCGGCTCCCAGGAGAACCTGCAGCGCCAGGCCATCAAACAGATGATGCAGGAGTGGGATCGCCGCTTCCCGGGTCGTCTCGAAACCATGTTCACCGCCATTCAGGACGTGATCCCGAGCCACCTGCTCGATCACCAACTGTTTGACTTCAAGAGCATCAACCGCGACTCCGGCATCATCGACGGTGGCGACAAGGCATTTGATCCGCCAGAGCTGCCCAAGGCGCCGCTGCTGGACATCGACGAGATGGACATGCTGGACGTGATTGAGGTGCGCTAAGCCCCGTCACCCACAAAAAAGGAGCGCCAGGCGCTCCTTTTTTCATTCTGGCAATCTGCGGACTCGGGTCGCTACTCCTTGTGCAGCCAGGGGGTCAGGCGCAGGCTCTCCCCTTGCAGTTGCAGCTTGCCCTGGGCAAACCCCTTCAGCTGCGCATTGCTGAGCAGCAGTTGCCCCTGCTGCCAGGAGACGGCCTCCTGACGGGCACCCTCCACAAGGTAGGCAGTGCCTGTGGGCGCCACCATGGAGATCCTCACCCCTTCCATCTTGGGCAGGAAATACTGGCCGACCATGCCGGCCATCTTGTCGAGCAATCGCTGCATCTGCTGCTGGCGCGAGACGAGCTCAGCCAGCGGCACCTCGGGTGTGGCGGGGGCGTCAGCCATCACCTGTACCGACAGATCGCAGGCAGCGTGGGCCTCGGTGAGCCCCACCACCACGATCGCCTTGTCGAGGTTGAGATCATCGTCATAGGGCAGACGCAGTTCGCCATCCACCGTGACCTCGGCGGGCACATCCCTGTCCGGGGTCGAGACCCGGGCCGAGGTGAGCCCGCATCGCCGACCGTTCTGTTGACTGGCCAGATAAAAGCCCAGTCTGGCGTGGCCAAATTCCCCCTTGGCGAAGGTCTTCATCTGGCTGTAGAAGGTGCCGTAGTCAAGTTCAAGGGACGGCTCAGCCTGTCCCAGCATGGGTACCAGCAGGAGCGCCGCCATCCCGTATCGCTTGTTCATATGCCATCCTTTTGCATCATGCTCCGGGCGGGTCGACACCGGCTGACCCCTGGTATCCCGTTATGCGTTGAAATGATCCGGGCCCTGCCCGTCGTTGCCACTGGCAACCTCGGTCACTTCGACTGCCACCCCACACAGATCCCGGTAGAGAATGCCCTTGCAGTTGAAGTAGAGCGGCGCCACCCAGATAAGTCCCAGCCCCATGGGGATGAGCGCCAGGAAGAAGAGTGCCAGCATGACCCCGTGCAGCAGCACTATGCTGGGCCAGCCCCGGGCAAAGAGCTTGAGGGAGACCAGAATGGCCTGAGCCGGGGAAAGACCGCGCTCCAGCACCAGAGGTACGGTAAACACCAGCCCCATGCCCACCAGGGCGGAAGGGATGAAGGCCAGCATCACCGGCACGCCCAGCAGCTCGAACAGGGGGCCAAACAGGCTGGTGATGAGGCTGCCGAGCAGACTCAGGCTGCCCAGGCGCAGGAAGTGGCGGAAGAAGTCGAATACCTGGCTCGGCCGGGCGCGCACCCCCACCGACTGCTGCAACCCCAGCATGTCGAGGGAGGAGGTCATGGGTGACATGATCACCGTGACCAGCAGGCTCAGGATCAGGGCCATATCCATGTCCCCTCCTTCACGGGCGACATAGGGCGTCAGCAAGGTATTGCTCAGCAGGATCCAGATTGCCATGACCCCGGCGATGGCCAGCGCCAATCCGAAACCGGTGCGACGAGTCTGTTGCCACCCCTCTTTCAACACCCCTTGCAGGTCCAGACGATATCCCTGGCTGAGGGACTGTTCGAGGGTTCCACCGATCCGCATTCTATTACTCAATTGACTGTCCAACATTCACTGACGACTGATCCAAGGTGGCACATTATAGCGGTTTGAACCGGCATGCGTAGCCGTTTTTCCTGTTATCTTCCGTTCAGAAAGCCATTGATACCAAAGGCCTTGCAGCCCTTCTTGATGAGGTTCCCCTCACCCTTGGCCCCTCTGGCCAACGGGAGTAGGATGATGGCGTGCGCTGGCGGACGAGATGTCCACTGGCTCTTCTCTCTCACACAAGGAAAACGGTCATGTCCGAACTGACGCTCTATCTTGCCCCGGGTACCTGTGCCATGGCGGTACGCATCGCTCTGGTGGAGGCCGGTGCCCCTCACCTTGTCAAGCGCCTGGATCTGGCCGCTGGTGAACAGCGCAGCCCCGACTACCTCGCCATCAATCCCAAGGGGCGAGTCCCGGCACTGGTGACGGAGCATGGCGTGCTGACCGAAACACCAGCCCTGCTGCTCTACGTGGCCCAGCGTTTTCCTAACGCCGGGCTGGCCCCATTGGATGACCCCTTCCTCCTGGCCAGGATGCAGGAGGTACACAGTTTCCTCGTCTCCACCGTCCATGTCGCCCATGCCCACGGACGCCGTCCCGGCCGCTGGGCCAACGATGAACAGGCCATGGCTGCCATGCAGGCCAAGATGCCCCAGAACATGCGCGATGGCTTTGACCAGATTGAGCGCCACTATCTGGCCGGCCCCTGGGTACTGGGGGAGCGCTTCAGCCTGGCCGACATCTACCTCTTCGTGATTGCAGGCTGGCTCGAGAGCGACGGGGTAGCCATCAGCGAGTTTCCCAAGGTGGCGGATCACTATCAGCGCATGCTGGCCCGCCCCGCAGTGCAGGCGGCGCTCGCCCTCTGATCTCCTCGCGCCGGTTACGCCTTTTTGTACGGGCAACATCCGGCGACGCCTCTCAGACGGGTGCTCTTATGGCACCCGTTTCTTCTGAAATTGCCCTGTCACTGAGATCGTTTTCACATTTTCGTCATCACTGCCTAGACCCGTTAACGGTTAACACCTATCTTTCGCCCTAATGACGCAACCGGTTGCGTAACCGATTGCCCAACTCAATATCCATATGCGGTCCCAGGCCGCCGAGGTGCTGTATGAAACGAGGCAAGCTGCTCAATGCTCCCTTAAGCGCGCTGGTCGCGAAGATGGGCCACACCGACGAGATCACCGTCTGCGACGCTGGCCTGCCCATTCCGGCAGGCCCCGAGCGCATCGATCTGGCGCTGATGGCGGGCACGCCGAGCCTTGAAACCGTACTGGCCGCCCTGCTCACCGACCTGGTGGTGGAGAAGGTGATCATGGCAAGCGAGATCAAGGCGATCAGCCCCGCCACCCATCAGGCGCTGGTGGATCAGCTGGAGGCGCACGCCGCGGCTCAAGGCAAGCCCATCGCCATCGAGTACTGCCTGCACGAAGCGTTCAAGGCTCGCTCCCACCAGAGCAAGGCTATCGTGCGCAGCGGCGAGGTGACTCCCTACGCCAACCTGATCCTCTGCGCCGGTGTGGCGTTCTGAATTCTTCAAAGAAGGCCTCTTCAAGGAAGCTGCAAATGAGCACAACCTCCCCCCTCTCACCCATTCTGGAGCTGACCGGGATCGTCAAGACCTTCCCCGGGGTACGCGCCCTCGACGAAGCGGGTCTTCGGGTCTATCCGGGCCAGGTGATGGCCCTGCTCGGCGAAAATGGCGCTGGCAAGTCGACCCTGATGAAGGTGCTGACCGGCATCTACCAGGCCGATGCGGGCAGCGTCAGCTATCGCGGCCAGCCGGTTCACTTCAAGGGCCCCCGCGACTCCCAGGATCAGGGGATCAGCATCATCCACCAGGAGCTGAACCTGCTGCCGGAATTGTCGATTGCCGCCAACATCTTCCTCGGCCGCGAACCCCGTACCCGTTTTGGCAGCATCGACCACAAGCAGTTGCGTGAGCGTGCCAGCGGTCTGCTGGCACGGCTTGGCGTCAAGCACGGCCCGGATACCCGACTCGGAAGTCTCTCCATCGGCGAGCAACAGATGGTGGAGATAGCCAAGGCGCTGTCGTTCGATGCCAGCGTCATCATCATGGACGAGCCCACCGATGCCCTCACCGACACCGAGACCGAGCAGCTCTTCACCGTCATTCGCGAACTGCGCGAGCAGGGCTGCGGCATCGTCTACATCTCCCACCGCCTGAAAGAGATCTTCGAGATCTGCGATCGGGTCACCGTGCTGCGGGACGGCAAGTGGATCGGCGAGCAGGCGGTGAGCGATCTCGATGAAGACAGGATCATCGAGATGATGGTGGGCCGCCGGCTGGAAGAGCAGTACCCGCGCCTGGTGCGCGAGCTCGGCCCGGTCAGCCTGCAGGTGAAGGATCTGGCTGGCCCCGGCGTGCGCGGGGTGAGCTTCTCCCTGCGTCAGGGGGAAATTCTGGGCTTCAGCGGCCTGATGGGCTCCGGCCGCACCGAGCTGATGAAGCTTATCTATGGCGCCAGCCCCATCAGCGCTGGCCAGGTGACGGTGGATGGCCACGCCCTGGTACCCAGAAGCCCGGCCGATGGTCTGGCCGCCGGCATCGCCTATATCTCCGAGGATCGCAAAGGCGACGGCCTGGTGCTGGAGCTGTCGGTGCGCGAAAACATGAGCCTGTGCGCCCTCGGCGAGTTCATTCGTGGCGGCAAGATTGACGGCAAGGCCGAGCGCCAGGCGGTAGGGGACTATGTGCGTCTGTTCAACATCAAGACCCCGAGTCAGGATCAGCTGATCAAGCTCCTCTCCGGCGGCAACCAGCAGAAGGTGGCCATCGCCAAGGGGCTGCTGACCCGGCCCAAGGTGCTGATCCTGGATGAGCCGACCCGCGGCGTCGATGTCGGCGCCAAGAAGGAGATCTATCAGCTCATCAACCAGTTCAAGAAGGAGGGGATGAGCATCATCCTGGTTTCCTCCGAAATGCCGGAAGTACTCGGCATGAGTGATCGCATCATGGTGATGCACGAAGGGCGCATCAGCGCAGAATTCAACACCCGCGATGCCAATCAGGAGAAGCTGATGGCAGCGGCAGTCGGTAAACAATGGCAAGCAGAGCAAGAGGCAGCACAATGACAACCCAAACCCTTTCCCGCCGCGGCGTCATGAGCAAGGCCTGGTGGATCGAGAACAAGTCCCTGGTCGCGCTGCTGGTGCTGATCGGCGTGGTCTCTTTCCTGAGCCCCAACTTCTTCACCGCCGACAACCTGCTCAACATCCTGCGCCAGACATCGGTCAACGCCATCATGGCGGTCGGCATGACGCTGGTCATCCTCACCGCCGGCATCGATCTGTCGGTCGGCTCTGTACTGGCCCTGTGCGGCGCCCTGGCCGCCACCATGGTGGCCATGGAGCTGCCCATCGGCCTGGTGATCCCCCTCACCCTGGGGGCCGGCGCCCTGCTTGGCAGCGTCAGCGGCCTCATCATCGCCAAGGGCAAGGTACAGGCCTTCATCGCCACCCTGGTCACCATGACCGCCCTGCGCGGCGTCACCATGGTCTACACCGAGGGGCGCCCCATTTCCACCGGCTTCAGTGACGGCGCCGATCACTTCGCCTGGCTGGGTACCGGCTACCTGCTGGGTCTGCCGGTGCCCATCTGGCTGATGGCCATCGTCTTCCTGCTGGCCTGGTACCTGCTCAACCACACTCGCCTGGGCCGCTACATCTATGCCCTCGGCGGCAACGAATCGGCTACCCGCCTCTCCGGTATCAATGTGGATCGGGTCAAGCTCGCGGTGTATGGTCTGTGCGGCATGCTGTCGGCACTGGCCGGGCTCATCGTCACATCCCGCCTCTCCTCCGCCCAGCCCACCGCCGGCATGGGGTACGAGCTGGATGCCATCGCCGCCGTGGTGCTGGGGGGCACCAGCCTGATGGGGGGCAAGGGCCGTATCATGGGTACCCTGATCGGTGCCCTCATCATCGGCTTCCTCAACAATGCCCTCAACCTGCTCGACGTCTCGTCCTATTACCAGATGATCGCCAAGGCCAGCGTGATTTTGCTTGCCGTGATGATCGATAACAAAAGCAACCGTTAACAAGCCACGCCACACACAAGGAATGAAATGATGAAAAAGCTCAATACCCTGCTCGCTGCCGCCATCATGTCCGTGCTGGGCACCGCCCAGGCCGCGGATCACACCCTGGCGATGGTGGTCTCCACCCTCAACAACCCCTTCTTCGTCACCATGAAGGAGGGCGCCGAAGCCAAGGCCAAGGAGCTTGGCTACGAGCTGGTGGTGCTGGACTCCCAGAACGACCCGGCCAAGGAGCTCTCCAACGTGGAAGATCTCACCGTGCGCAAGGTGAACGCCATCCTGATCAACCCGACCGACTCCGAAGCGGTGGGCAACGCCATTCGCCTGGCCAACAAGGCGAACATCCCGGTGCTGACCCTGGACCGCGGCGCAGCCCAGGGTGACGTCAAGGCCCACATCGCCTCCGACAACGTGGCCGGTGGCAAGCTGGCTGGCGACTTCATCGCCGAGAAGCTGGGCAGCGGTGCCAAAGTGATCCAGCTGGAAGGGATCGCAGGTACCTCCGCCGCCCGTGATCGCGGCGAAGGCTTCGCCCTGGCAGTCACCGCCAACAAGCTGCAGGTGCTGGCCTCCCAGCCCGCCGACTTTGATCGCACCAAGGGTCTGAACGTCATGGAGAACCTGCTGGCCGCCCATCCGACCGTGCAGGCAGTGTTCGCCCAGAACGACGAGATGGCGCTGGGTGCCATCCGCGCCGTGCAGGCCGCTGGCAAAGAGGTGATGATCGTGGGCTTTGACGGCACCGACGATGGCAAAGCCGCCGTGGCCAAGGGTAAACTGGCCGCCACCGTGGCCCAGCAGCCTGCCCTCATCGGCGCCATCGGCGTGGAAACCGCCGACAAGGTGCTCAAGGGTCAACCGGTGGAAAAATCCATCCCGGTACCGCTGCAAATCGTCAACAAGTAAGTTGACGGGGGGAGGTTCGCCTCCCCTCTCTTTTTCCGCCAGTGCCGCCTGGTCTGGGTCCACCCAGACCAGGATGTACTCAACCAAGGGTGATAGGAATGAATCGTCTCGTAGTCCTCGGCAGCGTGAATGCGGATCATGTGCTGCGCGTCCCCCACTTTCCCCGCCCCGGTGAAACCCTGACCGGCCACAGCTATCAGGTCGTTCCCGGCGGCAAGGGCGCCAATCAGGCGGTGGCCGCCGCCCGCCTCGGCGCCCCTGTCTCCTTCATCGCCCGCATCGGTGATGATGCCATCGGCCACCAGATGAAAACCGGGTTTGCCAACGACGGCATCGATGTCAGCGCCGTCGAACTCGACCCCAGGCTCCCCACCGGCATCGCCATCATCTATGTGAGCGACGAGGGGGAGAACAGCATCGGCATCTCCGCCGAAGCCAATGGCGCCCTCACCCCGGCCGTAGTGCAAGGTCACGAGGCAATGATCGCCGCCGCCCACACCCTGCTGCTGCAACTGGAAGTGCCGCTCGAGAGCGTGCAGGAAGCGGCCCGTCTGGCTCGTGCCCACGGCACCCGGGTGGTGCTCAACCCCGCCCCCGCGCGCCCGCTCTCAAGGGATCTGCTGGCGCTGGTGGACCTCATCACCCCCAACCAGACCGAGGCCGAGCTGCTGACCGGCGTCAAGGTGACGGACGAAGCGAGCGCCCGTGAGGCTGCAGCCCGCTTCCACCAGATGGGCATCGGTGAGGTGATGATCACCCTGGGGTCTCAAGGGGTCTATTGCAGCAAGGGGCAGCAACAGGCGCTCATGCCGGGTTTCCGGGTCAAGGCAGTGGATACCACGGCGGCCGGGGATACCTTCAACGGCGCCTTCCTGGCGGCCGAGCTCGCCGGCGCCGACTTTGACGCAGCCGTACGCTTTGCCCACGGGGCGGCGGCACTCTCCGTCACTCGGTTTGGTGCCCAGAGCTCCATCCCGAGCAAGCAGGAAGTCGATACCTTCCTCCTTGAACAGACTGCGCAGGGGCACTGATGGCCAATATCAAGGAGGTGGCCGCGCTGGCGGGGGTGTCGACCACCACCGTCTCCCACGTCATCAACGAGACCCGCTTCGTGGCCGAAGAGACCCGGGAGCGGGTCTTCGCCGCCATGCGCGATCTCAACTATGCCCCGAGCCTGGTGGCCCGCAGCCTCAAGGTAAAGGAGACCAACAGCATCGGCATGCTGGTTACCACCTCCAGCAACCCCTTCTTCGCCGAGGTGGTGCGCGGGGTGGAGCGCTACTGCTTCGAGCAGGGTTACAACCTGATGCTGGGCAACACCGAAGGACAGGCCGAGACCGCGCTCTCCTACCTCAAGATGATGCTCAGGAAACGGGTCGACGGCCTGCTCATCATGTGCAGTGAAGGGCAGCAGGAGGTGTTCAACCAGCTCGACTGGCTCAAGAGCCTGCCAGTCGTGGTGATGGACTGGGGCATGGAGAACGGCGAGGTGGATCTCATCGCCGACAACTCCCATCGCGGCGGCTACCTGGCAACCCGCCACCTGCTGGGGCTGGGTCACACTGCCATCGGTTGCATCACGGGGCCCCACAGCCGCGCCCCGGCCAACCAGCGCCAGGCGGGTTTCGAGCAGGCAATGCAGGAGGCCGGGCTCACCGTCAATCCGGGCTGGATCCAGGAGGGAGACTTTGACTGCGCCAGCGGTGCCGCCGCCATGACCCGCCTGCTGGCACTGCCAGAGCGTCCCACCGCGCTGTTTGTCTGCAACGACATGATGGCCATGGGGGTCATCAGTGCCGCCCATCAGGCGGGGCTGGAGATCCCCCGCGATCTCTCCATCGTCGGCTATGACAACGTGGCGCTGGCCCAGTTCATGTCCCCCCCGCTCACCACGGTCAATCAACCGAAAGAGGAGCTGGGCCGCCTCGCCGTCACCCGGCTGCTGGCGCGCATTAACGGCGAGCCCATCGCAAACCGCATGATCACCGTGGATCCGGACCTGGTGATCAGACACTCCTGCGCTCCCTTTTCCTCACCGAACAGCAAACCAGTTTAAGTGCCAGCAAGCAGCAGAAGGGCGGCCATGAGCCGCCCTTCTGTGTATTGTCTCCTTGGCATCGGCCCCGGACTGCACAAGCCACCACTCAACTCAGCTTGAGATCATCCTCTTGCTGCGCCTCTCCCCGGGGAGCCAGGCGCAGCAGCCCCAGCGCCGTTGCCAACGGCTGGAGCAGCGCCTCGTACCCGGAGGGGGCTGGCAGCCAGTAGCGAATTGGCCAGCCCGCTTGCAGCAGTTCGGGGGCGCTGCTGCCAAGCTCGCTCAGCGCCAGCACGCAGCCACACTCGCGCATCTTCTCAAGCAGGGTGGCATCCGGTATCAGCGCAGGCAATGCCAGGATCAGCCTCCCCTGTGGCAAGGGGGGCAGGCTCGCCAGCAGAGGGGCCAGCTGGGCAGGCTGATGAAGCCTTACCAGCAAGGTGCCACTGCATGGCTCTTCTGTCAGCCATCGTGCCATCACGGGCCCAAGGACACCACGCTCCTGCATCCAGCCCACATCACAGGGCTGCTGGCTCACCCGCCAGCGCAGGCTGACCGCCGTCACCGGCACGCCCTGCTCGTCTCTCATCGGCTCGCAGAGGGTCTCCAGGGGTGAAGGGGCGGCCCCCGCCAGCCATTCCCGCAGTTGGTGCAGCTGCCGCTGGGCCATGTGGAGGTCAGCCTTCATCGCACTCTGATACCACACCAGGGTGTTCCCCTCACGCTTGGCCTCGTTCAATGCCAATATGGCCTGCTCCAATAGCTCATCGGCATCCTCGCCACCCTCGCACCTGGCCACTCCGAAGCGACACGCCAGATCAAAGCTGCTTTCCCGGGTCACGAACTCAAACTGCAACAGGCTCACCATGGCGGCCATGCGGGCATCGAGATCTCCCTCTTCGTCGTCCAGCACCACGGCGAACTCATCGCCCCCCAGCCGGTACGCACGACCGGGGCATGCCTGACGCAACCGGGCCGCAACGGCCTGCAACAGGCGATCACCAACCTGGTATCCGAGCAGATCATTGACCTGCTTGAACCGCTTCAGATCCAGCACCGCCAGCGCCTGGACTCGATCTTGCAGCAGGGATTGCCTGAGCTGTCCCTGCAAGGCCCGGCGGTTGCCAAGCCGGGTCATGGGATCGAGCAGGGAGAGGCGACGATTCTGCAGATTGGTCCGAATGAGGGCAAATACCAGCACACAGCCCATCACCAGCAGGATCAACTGCCAGATCTGGATCCAGAACAGGCTCTGGCGCAACTGGTTGAGGGAGGCTTCCCGCTCCTGGCCGGAGAGGATCTGATCCCCAATCTGCTCCACCTGATGGGTCAAGCCGGTCAGCCGGACGAGGGCAAGATCGAGGGCTTTCCCCCTCTTCAGCTCCCCGGACTGCATCTGGGGATCCAGCCCCTTGAGTTCGTCAAAGAGCCGTTCAAGCACCTCCCCCAGCCCATGCCTCGCCCGCGCATCGGCGGTCTCGGTACTGATCAGGAACACATCCAGCCGGTTCCACAGCAGGTCGTAATCCAGGCTCAGGGCCGCCATGTCGAGCGCCCCGGCACGGTAGAGGCGCACATCATAGAGAAATCGCTGGGACTCCTGCATTACCTGGCTGATGTTCCAGTGGGTGTTGCGGTAGAACATGTCAACGAGCTGCTCGTGCCGACTCTGCAGCAGCAGCCCCCAGAGGGACGAGAAGAGAAACAGCAGGGAAATGGCTGCAAGCAGCAGGTTATCTCGCTGTCGTCGCGTCACGGGACAACCTCGATGCGGATCACCTGCCAGACCATGTTGTTGTGGATGGCGGACACATCCATGTCGGGATGGGCCGAGAGGGGGACCAGCAGCCAGAGCGGCCCTTTATTGCGACGGGTGAGCGGTTTGTCATCCTGGTAACGCACCAGGGTCAGCGGCACCTTGGCAAACAGGGAGAGATCGACCCGCTGCTGGTAGCCATTGAGTGCGGCGACATCGATGGCGCTGGCACTATCCACCTGCTGCGCCGCCAGCACGCTCTTCAGGGTCGGTCCACGATAGCGGTGAGTGCCGAGGGTCCAGGGCGTCGCCGTCTCGAACTCCACTTGTGGCAAGGCTGCCAACGCCGCCTCATCCAGGGTGATTTCCCGCTTGTCCGGCAGGATCAGTTGCAATAGCGAAGAGGAGGAAGCCTGGGTACCGAACGAGAAAAGCACCAGCAGGAGCGAGGCCATCCCGCGCGTTGGAAAGTTCATGACATGTTGTGCCAACTGCATCTTGAAGTTAGGTGCCAGTGTGGCGATTTCAGTGGGTCAATGCAACTGTGTGAAAAATCAATAATTAGGGGCCCCGCATCTCCATCCAGTTATGGCCCTCGACGGAGAGAGGCTGATGCACTCCGCAACTTTGCAGGAGTTCATCCACAAAAGCGGGCACCAGCAAGGAAGCCGGACCATAACGTTTTTCATCAAACTGGCTGCCCACTTCGCTCGGCTCCAGATTGAGCTCCACCGTATGGGCACCGTTCAGGCCGGCCTCATGGACGAATCCGGCGGCAGGGTAGACCGCCCCGGAGGTCCCGATGGAGATGAAGAGATCGCACTGAGCCAGGGCCGAGTAGATGCGGTCAAGTCCGAGGGGCATCTCCCCGAACCAGACCACATGGGGGCGCAGCGGGTGGGGAAACTGGCAGCAGGAACACAGCTCTTCCTGATGGAGATCCCCGCGCCACTCGATCACCTGACCCGAGCCCGGGCAGCGGGCCTTGAGCAACTCGCCGTGCATGTGGATGAGGTTCTTGCTGCCGGCACTCTCGTGCAGGTTGTCGATGTTCTGGGTGACCAAGGTGACGCGCCCCGGCAGCAGGCGCTCCAGACGGGCCAATGCATAGTGGGCCGGATTGGGGTGGATCTCGGCGCGCTGCAACTGATGGCGCCGTGCATTGTAGAAACGTTGTACCAGTTCGGGATCCCGCGCATAGCCTTCAGGGGTGGCCACGTCCTCCACCCTGTGCTCTTCCCACAGGCCATCACAGGCCCGGAAGGTCTTGATACCGGATTCGGCCGAGATGCCGGCACCGGTGAGGATCACGATATGTTTGGCTGACTGCACCATGGTTGTTCTCCTCCAACGGGTAACAGGCTGACCTTAGCACAGGAGCAAGAGGCGGCCCATTCGCCCTTGGTCTTAGGCCGATGGGAGCACAAAGCTCGCCATGGGCGCGAGATCCAGCCTGGCAAAGACCATCTCCCGTCCTGTCACCAGGGTAAGCGGCAACCCGAGCCCCTTGAGCAGAGCCAGCATGGGGCGATTCTGGCCGAGCACTTCCGCCGTCCACTCCCGGATCCCCTCCCCGTATGCCAGCCGCGCAAGCGCCAGCAGGATGCGACGCCCGGCGCCGCGATGCTGAAAATGATCCGCGACGATGCAGGAGAACTCGGCCCTGTCCGGGTGCAGGCGCCGGCGAACGGACTGGGCCATGGCAAGCGGCCCCCCCTGCTCGTCGGTCAGCAGCAATCCTATCTGGGGTTCTCTGGGGTAGTCGAGAAAGAAGGCGAGCTGCTCGGCCGTCGCAGGCTGCTTGGCCCGCATGAAGCGCAAATAGACGCTCTGCTCGCTCAGGGCGTCATAGGCCGCGCTTATTCGCTTCGGGTCGCTGCCCGCCAGCTCCTGCAAGCGGCAAGTCAGCCCCCCCACCACCATCGTCATCGGCAAGGCGGCCCGTGAGGCGGGAGCCGTCCAACCCGACATTCCCTGCCACAAGCGCGGCTCATCGAGCGGCCAGCAAAGATAGCGAGCCATTTACCAGCGCCCTGCCACGCCGCGATCCTGCCACTGGGCGGCATCCTGCAGGTTGAAGGGGTCGTCGAGGTAGAGCGCGATGCCAAGCTCCCGGGAGCGCTGGATGAAGCGGGCCAGCAAGGAGTCGGCAGCCATCGCCTCCAGTTCGGGCAGCAGGTGTTGCCCGAGCAGCAAGGATTGCAACGGCAGACGCTCGATGAGATCAAACGGCAGGTGCTGGGCATGATCGAGCAGCAGCGCGAGTCTGGCCCCCGCGAGGCTCGCCTGCAGCACCAGGGCGAAACGGTCCGCCTGGCTCAGCAGGTGATCCCGTCGGTGGATGACCAGGGTGAGTTCGCTTGCTTCTCGTCCATGCTGCTCGAGCCAGAGCTTGAGCGGCTCCCAGTGAGGGGAAAGACCGCTCAGGCTCAGCCAGATCGGCAGCGTGCAGGAAGCCGCATCTGCCAGCAGCCCAAGCTGTCCTCTCGCCTCTCCCTGCCAGCTACGCACGGTGCGCTTGAGCCCGCCCAGCCTGCGCTGACGCTGGGGGCCAAGATAGAGCATCTTGAGCAGACGCAGCAGATCGTCGCTTTGCAGCGGCTTGGCCAGGGCGGCCAGCACGTTGAAACCCGCATCGTGCAGGAGACGCCGGGCGCCGTCTATCAGGGTCTGATCATGAGCGGAGAGCAGGATGATGGGCAGACCGCTGTGGCGATACTGGGGATGGCTCATCAGCAGGCTGATGGCATCCTGCTCCGCTAGGCTGAGATCACAGATAAGCAATCTCACGCCCCCCTCTTCCAGCGCCTTGAGGCACCCTTCGCCATCCTGAACCCAGTGGCAGGGCAACCCCAGTCCCTGGATCTCCTGCTGAATGCAGGCTCCCTGGAAGGGGTGATCTTCGAGCAGCAGGATCTGGCACTGGGCGAGCCAGGCACGCCACCCCTGCTCCCGTGCCTGCAACCCCTCGAGCCAGGGATCGCTGAGGCGATAGATCCCCGCCCCGGGAGCCAGCAGATGAGGCAGATAGTCGGCCCCCTGATGAGAGGCAGGATCAAACAGGGCGATGGCCCCGGCGGCAAACAGCCCTTCCCATTGCCAGCCGGCATCGGGTCGGGTGCGGTGCAGATTGGCATAGGCCGGCAGGCCCGCCCCCTTGACCGCCTGATGGGAGACGGCGTCCAGGGCATAGACGCTGACCGGGTAAAACGTTGGCTCCTGGCTGTCATCAGACTCCAGCAAGGCCATCAACTCTTCATCTGTGATGATCATGTCATGCTCTCTCGCCCAGTTGTCGGCAGACCTCTTCCACGCACTGCCTCAAGGCGGCTCCAAGGGGATGTCCGGGGGCCTCCTGCCAACGGTCGATCACCTCTACCAGGGGGGTAGCCCCCACCATTTTGGCGGCCCCCTTCATCTTGTGTAAAGCCGTATTGAGGGCCTTCTGGTCCCCTTGTGTGACACACCGCTCAATGTCGGCCAGATCCTGGTGAACCGATGCCAGATAGATGTCAACGAGGGCCGGGCTGAGGGACACGGGCAGGGAAAGGGCTGCCGTTGGCTGCGGTGCCTTCCCCCCGTCATGGGGGCCAAAGACGGTACGAAGCAGTACGGCCAGATCCCTGAGCAAGACGGGTTTGTCCAGATGGCCCTGACAGCCGCATTCCGCCAGTCGCTGCGCCGCCTGCTCGCTGAGATCCGCGGTGATCACGTAGACGGGTAGATGCTGCCAGCGTTCATCGGCGTGCAATTGCCTGCAGAGCTCGGCGCCGTCCATCACCGGCATCTGCAGATCCGTCAGCACCAGATCCACCGACTCCGATTGCAGGATCTCCAGTGCCAGACGGCCATTGGCCGCGCTCAATACCCGGGCCCCCAGCTGACCCAGCTGCATGCTGATCAGCATTCTGTTCACTTCGTGATCTTCTACCAGCAGCACCCGCCTGCCTGCCCCCGGCAGGTCTGTGATCTCCTCGGCGCCACGGACGAGTCTGGGCTGCAGCAGGCTGACCACGGAGCCCGGGATCCAGGGTTCCCCCTGCCAGTACCAGGCGCGCAAGCCCCCATCGTCCTGCATGGCCCCAAGGCAAGGTGCCGCCGGATCCTCGGCCACGCCAAACTCTGCGAGCCAGGCCCGCATATATTCGAGCTCCCCGGGCAACAGTTGCAGGGAGACCGTCTTGACGCGCGGTTGCCAGGGCGCCTTCTCCTGCGCATGCCTGAGGGGCAAGGAACAGAGGAAACGGCTGCCCCCGCGAGCCAGAGGTTCAACCCGGATCTCGCCCCCCATCTGTTCCATCAGCTGACGGCAGATGGCCAGCCCAAGCCCGGTCCCCTGGGCTCTGGGCTGGCCAGGCTCCTCCCCTTGCTCGAAGGGCTGGAACAACCGGGGCAACAGTTCGGCACTGATCCCGGGCCCCTCGTCATCCACCCCGCACAAAATCCACTCCCCTTGCCGCCGGGCCCAGAGCACCACCTCTCCCCGCTCGCTGAACTTGATGGCGTTGGAGAGCAGGTTGTGCAGCACCTGTTGCACCCGGTGGGGATCGAGTTCCATCAAGGCGGGCAGCGCCGGGTCGAGCGCTAGGCGCAGTTGCAGATGGCGGGATCGCGCCTTGGACCAGTGCACCGCCGCCACGTGCTCGCACAGCTCCACCAGATCCGTGGGCTGTACGGAGAGGCGCAACTGACGCGTCTCGTTGCGGCTGAAGTCGAGCACGTCGTTGAGCAGCCCGAGCAGTTCATTGCCCGCCTGCCTGACATGGGCCAGAGCCGAGGCCTGCTCTGCATTGAGTCCGGTCTGCTCGAGCCACTCCAGCAAGCCGAGCATGGCGTTCATGGGGGTACGGATCTCGTGGCTAACGGCGGCCAGGAAGCGCCCCTTGGCAAGCACGGCCTGCTGGGCCTGCTCGTGGGAAAGCTGCAGGGAGTGCTCCTGCTCCACCCTGGCCGTCACATCCTGCACCACCCCGTAGATCCGCCACCCCTCCCCCTGACGGCGCCCCCTGCCGGAAAATTGCAGCCAGCGGGTTCCCTTGGCGGGGTGCTGATAGCGCAGCAGATGGGAGAAAGGTCGCCCGGCTTGCAGCATGGCCAGCATGGGGGCTCGCATCTCGCGCCTGTCCTGGTGGGAGATGCGAGTCAGGGTCTCGTTGGGATTGACCCGGATCTGCTGGCTCGCCAGCCCCAGCAGTTCGTGACTGCCCCGGCTCACAAACTCCACCCGGGTGATGGCTCCCCCCAGCAGGGTGAATTGCAGCACCACACCGGGCACCGTATTGGTGAGGGCGCGCAGGCGCCGCTCTGCCTGACGCAGCAGGCGGGTACGCTCGCGCAGGGCGCTGATGTCGGAGAGGGCGATAAGATCCCCTGCCGGTGCCTGGGGGCCCAGTCGCAAGGGAATCTGGGCATAGGAGTAGACCTGCTCGTGCAGCGCCAGCTCCCCTTCGGCGCCCTGCAACTGTGGCGCGGGCAGCACCAGATCGGCGGCGTAGCGCGCCTCCATGCGCTTGGCCCGCTTGTTGCGCTTGATCACCTCCCCCTTGTCATTGCGCAAGAACACGGGAACGGGGAGCGCCTGGAAGAGAGACTCCCTGAACTTGCTTTCCAGCGCCAGCGCCTGCTCTACCTTGTGACGCTCGCGGGCCTCCTGGGCCAGTTGCTGGCGGGAACGCCAGACTGACCAGATCACCGCCATGCTGATCAGCAGTGCCAGCAACACGGAGCCAAGCCAGAAACCGTAGCTGACCCCTTCCTGCTGGTTGACCACCAGGCGACGCCAGCGTTGCACCAGCTCGTCCACCTGCCGATCATTGAGGGTCATCAGGCTCTGATCCAGCACCCCTGCCAGGCTGGTCTGTTCCGGCCGGATGGCAAAACCGAGACCGAAACGCTCCGGCAATTCGGTGATGGTCAGCTCGCTCAACTGGTTGTTTCGAATGGGATATTGGAGCTGGTACAACTCCGCCAGCATGGCCTGGGCATCCCCATGCCGCACCGCCGCCAATCCCTGCAGCAGGTTGTCGGTCACCTCCCACTCATGCTGGCCGAACCGGGCAAGCAGGCCGGGATCATAGAGCATTCTCGGGACCACCACCTTGCCACTGACGTCCGCGAGGGAGGCAGGCCCCCTCTTGCTGCGACTGACCAGAGCATAGCGGCTGGTCGCCACCATCCGGGTGAAGTTGAACTCCTTGTTCAGGGCGGCGGACTCCATCAGCCCGACCATCATGGCGGCATCGCCACTGCGCAGCAATGCCAACGCCTCCTCCCGGCTGGCGGCGGGCACCAGCTCGAAGCGCAGCCCTGTCTGCCGACTCACTTCCCGCAAGACATCCGCACTCCAGCCAATGAGCTCTCCCTGCTGGTTGACACCGCTGTATGGCATGAAGCCGGGATCCGCCACCATCTTGATGGTGTGGGCCTTGCCGACCAGCCAGGCCTGCTCCTTGTCGGTAAAATGCAGAGGATTCACATCCTGCTCACCCTGAGGCAGATACTTGCCCAGATCCCGGTAGAGACTGCCCGGCGGCAAATAGCGGATGGCCGTATCCACCAGCTCGAGCAACTCGGGCTGGTTGCGCATCATCAGCCGGTAGCTGATGACCAGATCGTCGCTGCGAAGACGGCGAAGGCGCAGCCCTTCATCCGGGAATTCCCGCATCAGGTAGCGCAGTTGCAGATAATCGCCGAGATAGGCGCTGCCCTTGCCGGCCACCAGGGCACCATACCAGTTCTCAGCATCGGTCAGCAGTTGCTGGGATGAACCAGGATAGAGACGCTTCAGGGTCTCCTGGGCCTGCCAGATGGGTGACACCAGAAACTGCGCCTGATCGAGCTCACCCCGATAGAGGATGGCGGACTCCGCTTCCATCATGGCGCGGCTCAAGACGGTATCGCTCGAGTTCGACCGGGCAGGCCCGACGTGAGGAATGAGATCGCAGCGCCCGTTCAGCAGATCCTGCGTCATGACTGCCCAGCTCGGCCGCTTCTCGAAGCGCACCGGTACCGGCAACAGCTCTGCCAACCGCGTCATGCGATCGATGAGCAGGCCCCCCTCCGCCTCCAGATAGGGAGGACGTTGCAGGGCCGGGTAACAGAAGGTCAGTCCGGTGAGCGAATCGGCATAAGCCTGGGCATCCGGTGACAGCGGGAGTATGGCGGCACGCAGTGGCAAGGCCAGCAGCGCGCCGGACAACAGAAGGGTTTTTATCATCGGAATGGAAAAGCCAGGCGATTGCCTGGCTTTTTGTCACTCGTTGGGTTCAACATTTTCTACCCTGGCCTTGAGCTTCTGGCCGGGCCGGAAGGTCACCACGCGACGGGCGCTGATGGGAATATCCTCCCCCGTCTTGGGGTTGCGTCCGGGACGCTGGTTCTTCTCGCGAAGATCGAAGTTACCGAAGCCGGAAATCTTGACCTGTTCGCCACGCTCGAGCGCCTGTCTGATCTCCTCAAAGAAGGCTTCCACCATATCTTTGGCTTCACGCTTGCTCATCCCGAGCTGGGTGAACAGGTGCTCTGCAATGTCGGCTTTGGTAAGCGCCATAGATCAATCCCTCAAGGATGCATTCAACTCTTCACCGAGGGCCCGCACGACATTGTCCACGGTCTCGGCGATCTCTTTCTCCTCCAGGGTGCGCTGGGTGTCTTGCAACACCAGGCTGATGGCCAGGCTCTTCTTGTCCTCTGCCATACCAGCGCCCTGGTATACGTCGAACAAGTTTATTCCAACTAACTGATTTCCGCCAACTTTTTTAATTACTGCGAGAACGTCGCCTGCCAGGATCTGTCTGTCAACCACCACGGCGATGTCGCGACGGTTGGCCGGGAACTTGGATACTTCGGCAGCAACCGGCACCTTGGCCGGCGTCAGTTTGTCCAGCTCCAGCTCGAACATGACAGCGCGGCTCTTGAGCCCCAGCTTCTTCTCGAGGCTCGGGTGGATCACGCCGATGTGGCCGATCACGACGCCATTGCGCAGAATGGCTGCGCTCTGGCCCGGATGCAGGGCACTGTGCTCGGTACGCTCGAAGGTGAAGGTAGCCCCTTCGGCGGTCAGATCCAGCACCGCTTCCAGGTCACCCTTCAGATCGAAGAAGTCGACGGGACGGGCCTTGACATCCCAGTGCTCGTCCCCCTGGTTGCCGGTGATGATGCCGGCAAGCATGGGCTCCTGACGGATGCCGTTCTCGGCATTCTCGTCCTTGATGAAACGCAGGCCCTGCTCAAACAGGCGCACGCGTGGCTGCTGACGGTTCTGGTTGTAGACCACCGCCTGCACCAGACCCGGGAACAGAGAGACGCGCATGGCGGACATCTCGACCGAGATCGGGTTCGGCAGCACGATGGCATCGCTCTGCGGGAACAGGGTCTGCTGAGCCTTGGGATCCACGAAGCTGTAGGTGATCGCTTCCTGGAAACCGCGGTCAACCAGCAGGTCGCGCACCCGCTTCAGGGTCACCTGCCCTTCAGCCTGCTCCACCATCGCCAGGGAGGCGGCGGGTTTCAGGTTCGGGATGTTGTTGTAGCCGTAGATGCGGGCCACTTCCTCGATGAGGTCTTCCTCGATGGCGATGTCAAAACGCCAGGAGGGGGCCAGTGCGGTCCAGCCGTCAGTATCTACGGTTACCTGCATGCCCAGACGAGTCAGAATTTCGACCACCTGCGCATCCGCTACGCTGATGCCGATCACCTTGTCGAGCTTGGTGCGGCGCAGCTTGATGGGTGCCGCTTTCGGCAGATGGGCATCGGATTTGACTTCGATGACCGGACCCGCTTCACCGCCGCAGATATCCAGCAGCAGACGGGTGGCACGATCCATCACCTTGGCCTGCAGCTCGGGATCCACCCCGCGCTCGAAGCGGTGGGAGGAGTCGGTGTGCAGACCGTAGGCACGGGCACGGCCGGTGATGGAGAGCGGCGCGAAGAAGGCGCACTCCAGCAGGATGTCGGTGGTGGTCTCGGAGACACCGGTGCGATCGCCGCCGAAGATGCCGGCCATGCAGGCAGGGCCTTTGGCATCGGCAATCACGAGCGTGGTCTCTTTGAGCTTCACCTCGTTGCCATCGAGCAGGGTCATGGGCTCGTCGGCCTTGGCGCGACGCACCACCAGTTCCCCTTCAAGCGTCGCCAGGTCGAAGGCGTGCATCGGCTGGCCGTATTCCAGCAGCAGGTAGTTGGTGATGTCAACGATGGCGTCGATGGAACGAATACCGCCACGGCGCAGCTTCTCCTGCATCCAGAGCGGGCTCTGGGCGTGCAGGTTCAGCCCCTTGATGACACGGCCCAGATAACGGGGGCAATCTGCCGACGCTTCAACCCGGATCGGGAAGGTTGCATCGATAGTGGCAACGGCTGGCGCCCAGGTCGGCTCGACCACGTCCACGCTGTTGAGCACGCCGATTTCACGGGCAAGACCCGCGATGCCGAGGCAGTCGGCACGGTTCGGGGTCAGATCCACATCGATGCTGACGTCGTTGAGCGCGAGGTATTCACGGATATCGGTCCCGATGGGGGCATCCAGCGGCAGTTCGATGATGCCATCGGCTTCGACGTCGATGCCCAGCTCGCTGAAGGAACAGAGCATGCCGTGGGACGGCTGGCCGCGCAGCTTGGCTTTCTTGATGGTGAAATCACCCGGCAGGGTCGCCCCGACCTTGGCCACGCACACTTTGAGGCCGGCGCGGCAGTTCGGCGCACCGCAGACGATGTCCAGCAGCTCGGCCTCGCCCACATTGACCTTGGTCACCCGCAGCTTGTCGGCGTCCGGGTGCTGGGCGCACTCGACCACTTCACCCACGACCACATTGTTGAACTGGCCGGCCACCGCTTCCACGGCGTCCACTTCCAGACCGGCCATAGTGATCTGCTCGGCCAGTGCATTGTCACTCAACTCGGTGCGGACCCACTCCATCACCCAGGATTTACTGAATTTCATGTTCTCTCGCCCTTACTTGAACTGCTTGAGGAAGCGCAGGTCGTTTTCGAAGAAGGCACGCAGGTCATTGACCCCGTAACGCAGCATGGTCAGGCGCTCAACGCCCATGCCAAAGGCAAAGCCGGAGTATTTTTCCGGATCGATGCCGACCGAACGCAGCACGTTCGGGTGCACCATGCCGCAGCCCAGCACTTCCAGCCACTTGCCGTTCTTGCCCATCACATCCACTTCGGCGCTCGGCTCGGTGAACGGGAAATAGGAAGGACGGAAGCGAATCGTCAAGTCTTCCTCGAAGTAGTTGCGCAGGAAGTCGTGCAGGATGCCTTTCAGCTCGGTAAAGCTGGCATGTTCGTCAACCAGCAGGCCTTCGACCTGGTGGAACATCGGGGTGTGGGTCATGTCGTAGTCGTTACGATAGACACGGCCCGGTGCGATGATGCGGATAGGCGGCTGCTGATGTTCCATGGTGCGGATCTGCACGCCCGAGGTGTGGGTACGCAGCATCAGATCAGGATTGAAGTAGAAGGTGTCGTGATCGGTACGCGCCGGGTGGTGAGCCGGGATATTCAGCGCATCGAAGTTGTGGAAGCCATCTTCAATCTCGGGACCACGGGCAACCTTGAAGCCCATCTCGCCAAACAGGCGCTCGATGCGCTCGATGGTACGGGTCACCGGGTGCAGACCGCCATTCTCGATGCGGCGGCCCGGCAGGCTGACGTCGATGGTCTCGGCGGCCAGCTTCTGGTTCAGCACGGCGACCTCGAGGGCTTCACGACGCGCGTTCAGGGCATCCTGAACCTGCTGCTTGGCCTGGTTGATCACGGCGCCCGCGGCGGGACGCTCTTCAGCGGACAGGGCGCCCAGGCCCTTCATCTGCTCGGTAAAAAAGCCCTTTTTACCCAGATATTTGACCCGGATTTCGTCAAGGGCGGCGATGTCGCTTACGCCCTCAATTTCGGCCTTGGCCTGGCCGACTACTTCTTCAAGCTGTTGCATGTCTTCCTCGTCACCACTCCCGGAACAGGAGCCTTTAGGCTAAATAAGGTCAAGAGGGGAATAATACAAAAAAAGCCCCTTGGCTGACCATAGTTATGACGGGCTTTTCTCCCTGCAAATCATTTTGTTATATGGAGGAAGCCACAAGCCAGATGCAACAGGATTGAGACAAGCGTTGTTTGTTCTAGTTTGTTGGCATATGGAAGGATAAAGCATTCATGAACGTGGCATGCTACCTGCCAACGCTCAAAAATGAGCAACAAAAAAGGAGGCCTGAGCCCCCTTTCCATGTCTAATGAAAACAACAACATAGATAAATATCAATGAGTTACGAGCGACCACAGGGTACATCAAAAGCCCCGTGACGACCCTGTTTGGGGCAATTTGTGGACACTTCATCATGCGGCAGGTAGCAGGTTTTCCAGCGGGTTGAAGCGCACCGCATCGCTCAGATAGTCCGGTGCGAAGTGGGCATAGGTCATCGTTTGCTGGATGTTGTGGTGGCCCAGTATTTTTTGCAGCGCGAGGATGTTGCCCCCGGACATCATGAAGTGTGATGCAAACGTGTGCCGGAACACATGCACCGCCTGCCCTGCTGGCAGATCCGGCGCCACGGTCTTGAGCACGTCACGCACCAGCAGATAGTCGAGGTCACGAAACAGCGGACCCCGGTTCACCCCGTTCGTTATCTCTTGGCACAGCTCGGCCGAGATCGGTACGGTGCGGTTTTTGCCATTCTTGGTGTTGATGTAGGTCACCCGGCTGGCCAGCACATCTTCACGGCGCAGATTGGCTGCTTCACTCCAACGCGCTCCCGTGGCCAGGCAGAGTTTGACCACTTTCAGGTTATCCCCAGTTAGCGCAGCCAGAACGTCCTTGATCTCTTCCTGGGTCAGGTAGCCCATCGACCGCTCAACCAGTTTGACCTTCTTCATCTCTTTGAGCGGGTTCTCGTGGTGGTAGTGACCGAGATCGGTGAGCACCGAGAACACCCCGCCCAGCATCTCCTGCTCGCGATTGACCGTCTTGGGTTGGCGGCCAGCCTGCAGACGCTGCGCCCGATACTCGGAGAACAGTGCCCGGGTCACCTGTCTTGCCAACGGGTGGCGCAACGCGGCATCGATATTGTGGAGTTTCTTACGAACCGCCTCCCCTGCTTTCAGGGTCTGGCCATGGTAGCGCCACCAGAGTTCGATAAGCTCGGAGAGCGGCCGGTTGTCTGCCGGGCGGTCCACCCACTCTTTGTTGTGCTCGGTGGCGATCACCCACCGCTCGAACTGCTGAGCCTCGGACTTTGTCTTGAAGCGCTTGCGGATCCGCTTGCCCTCCCTCCCCTGCGGGCGGATATCGACCAGGTACCCCTCGGGCGTGGACTTGATGCTCATCGCCCTGCCTTATATAGGAAGGCGCTCAACCATCCCCGCAGCAAACACATCAACACAGCTCCCAACCATTGCACTCTCACTGACATCCCTCCACCATCGAAACACTGTGATTTTATACAGCACCTTATGGGGTTTGGAAGTGTTTAACTGGGGTTAAGTCAAACATCGTTGAACAGAAAATGATTGGATCTACCAATGAAATCGAAAGCGGAGCCAGCTATCAACCGACCCCTCCCTTAACACTCCTATTCAATACCCTTTTTATCCAGAGTGAACACTAAACACTTGAATGGCAGCTTTTCATCTTTTATGAAGAACTAATTATGCACTTTCGCAGAATTAGTCGCTTCGATACCAAATATTTATTAGCACAGTCTATTTTTAACTTTACTTTGACTTCAAATCCTTACCACTTTTCGCTTGCATAGCTGCTTTCAATATTTCAACTAAATGGTCTGGTGATATCTTCTTCAAAAAATCCTCTATTGGCATAGATGATTCAGTTTTATCATACAGTCTAACCGGGTTGTCAGAAAAATGGTTTACAATGTTGTGGAGTAAATGTGCATGCATCTGATCATTCTCCTCCCCTGTTTCTGATTTATATCCATGATATGCTTTTGCCACAGCGCTTTTGTATCTATAATCCTGTCTCAGTTTACTGGTATGGTTATATTGCCGACCAGAAAACCATGCAAGCCACAGCATCGGTGTTATCAAGAAAACTCGACTTAATAATTGAGGGATGGTTAAACTTTCAGCCCCTTCGACATAAAACACGATACCAACAGAAAATATAACACCCAAAGATATAAATAACCCTACACCCCAAACCCAAAGAGGTTTTATTAACTCTTGAGATATTTTCTCAAATGTTCCAGCCATAGCCTCTCTATTTGTCCTTCCATGTATATCTTTTGCTGAATCCAATAGAGAATTTGCTTTCTTCAAAACCTCCTCGGAATAACTCTCGTTAATATTAGTACGTTTAATTAAGTCCTCTATATTCTTTGCGTAGTAATCGTTAACGTTGCTGTATTCAGACTTTAGTGATGATAGTTCATCAGCCTTTTTCTCCATTAAAGCAGAGAGAAATTCACTAATCTCGACTTTAGCATTTGCTTGAAGTTCTGTTGCTTTCTTTTGGACTGTTGATAATACACTTTCACTTAATGAATTTTTATTTTCTTCAATTAATCGTTCATGTCTCGATGCATGATAAGACACAATACTTGCACCAATTATTCTGCACATGTCATTTTCAATATTGAAATTAACCTGCCTTAGACCGTTATCGAGCGTAATTTCAGTGCGACTTTTGGGTAGCTCTTTAGCAAAATCTGGAAGTATGTTGAAAAAGAAAGTAATAAAAGCAACATCAGCCTCCCTTGAGTACATATATTCTTGATTTCCAAACCACCCTAAACGCGCTTTAAATATATGTCGATTATCATCATAGCAGCAGTTCTTAAATGCAATTACGGCTGTCCCAATAAACTCATCGATAAGTGCTAGAACTCTACTGTAGGATGCACCCTCTTTATACAAATGAAATATGACTTCATCTAGAAGATCAAGTGACTCTTTTTCATCCGTTTTGAATAGGTTTTCATCCCCTTGTTTTATGGTAAAGTAAGTTCTTACTAAATAAGCCAGCTCTTGCAATTTATATTGCATGAAGAAGGAACCATCAGTTCTAAAATTATTTTCACCAGTGCCTTCTGGAAGATCGGTACTCATTATCACGATAGTTATTCCCTAACCTATATGATACTTTTCAAAAATCTTTATGCCCTACAGATATCACTTTCTCAAATGTTCAATAAAGTTCAGACGCAATCCGAACCCAGTCTTCTTCATTGATGATCTGAATATCCTGCCCTTTTTCCTTCGCTTTAATTGCTGCTTCAATCTTGCGGCCATGGCTGGTGAACATCCAATCGCGGCTGGCCAGGCTGCCCACGATCAGCACATCGAGATGCGTAGTAACCCCCTTCACTGGGGAGGCACCAAGCAGCTTGGCTTGCTGCTCTAAATTGTGACGGGTATCGGAGAGAAACTTTCCTGTGAAGCAGACTGTCTTGCCTCGAAGACTCATCACATTGCCATCGGCAAAGAACTCGGTCGCCATCCCAGCCGCAAGACCTGATTCTGTGAAGCGCTGCCCGGAAATCTGTTTCACCAGTTCCAACAGATCTTCGCGCTCGTCTTCGGTGATTTCGCCATCTGCCAGAATATCGTTGAGGCGGTTGAACAGCAGACTACCTGGCCATGAGGCCAACAAGTCACGATGCTTGAGCAACAGCGCTCTAAGAGCATGCACCTCTTGTTCCACGATGTTGCTGTCGGCACTGATGCCTTGCAGGAAGCCGAGCAACATATTGACCAACGCATCCATGTTGTCGTGCTCAATCTCGTTGTACTGCAGCACATCATTGAGCAGGTTCAGTAGGTCTTCTTTCTCATCGGCTGTGATGATCCCATCTTCGAGAACGTCGTGGATGAGATCTTGAATATCGAGGAAATCACCATCTTTTTTGAACTCGGAGTCTGATTTCAACCAAGTTGCCATAAAGAGAACTTCAGTGTCGTTAAGACGCTGATCGGCAGTGAGGCCGCTCAAGATACCGTGAAGACTGATCAGTGCTTTTTGCTTATTGCGCTTGTAACCAAATGACATTGGCACATCATTGAACTCTGACATGTTTTCTCCCTAAAACGTCTCTGCCGCTCAAGCATGTCGTCCATTGTTATGTGAGTCTGGGCGTGTCTGTAAGCTGGCAACGGATATAAAAACAGGGCGCATTAGCGCCCTGTTTGTCTTTTTCTATATGATCTGTGTTCTACCATCACGCCGATGATCTGGATGTGCTGCCGGTCGGAGTGCATGGTGGGGTAATCGTCGTTGAGGGGGACCAGTTCAAACACCTCTTGTCCGCTCTCGTCGATGCCTCGGGGCCGGTACTTCTTGAAGGTGGCCTCTTCGCTGCCGTTCCTGGCCACGACGAAATCCCCTGGTTGGGGCGCTTCGTCGGGGTCAACGATGATGAGGTCGCCTTCTTTAAAGAAGGGTTCCATCGACTGGCCACGCAACCAGAGGCCAAAACCACAAGGGCCGACATCCACCCCCGCCGTCACATACTCGACGTTGCCATCGAAGGCCGTGGCCTGTTCACACATCTCGTGCCAGTGGCCGGCCTGAACATAGCTCAGCACTGGCACGCGCGTACCTTGCGGGATCACGGCCGGTTCGACGTTGTGATATCCAGGCATCACTTCTGGTGCAGGCTGTGCCCTCGCCTCCCCGTCGCCAGTCAAAAGCCAGTCAACAGTGACCCCCAGCGCTGCCGCTAAATCATTGAGATAGCGACCCTTTGGCTGGTTAAGTCCCGACTCCCACTTGCTAACAGACGCATGGGAAATACCAACACGTCGGGCAAGCTCAGCCTTACTCATTTTCTGTGCCTGCCGACTGGCAGTTATGCGGTCATTGATCGTTTCCATGAAACCTAAGTTACCACTCCAAAATCGCACTTAAGTATCAAACTCTCTTGACTCCCGTTTATTACATAAGTTACGCTTCGGCTATATATGATCCTTAAGTTATATTTTGTGAGGTCGAGAATGCAGAAACATGACGTCTTAGAACACTTCGGCAGTATCACTGCCATTGCCAGGGCTATTGGGATCTCTCACGCCGCTGTCAGCAAGTGGGACGAAACCATCCCCCAAGGCCGCGCCTACCAGATCGAGGTGCTGACCGGCGGCAAATTGAAAGCCGGCGCGCACAGCACCCCGCAACAACCCACCCCCTGTGTTTGAACCCCTGAGAAGGATTCACCATGGTTACTCGAATCAAACCCATCCGTATCCCCAGCGATGTGAGCCAGTTGCCGCTTGATTACCCCTTTGGCAATCGCGTCAGCGAAAGCCTGGAGGAGTATGCCAAACGCCAGGGCATGAGCCTGGGGGCTATCAAAAAGCGCGCCGATCGCGGCCAGTTGCCCATTTTGCAAGACGGCCCGGGCGCTCCTCGCGAGGTCAACCTCTACGCCCTGTTCCTGCAGGCCCGTTATCAGGCCGAGCGCTACGTCACCATGACGCTCGCGTGAACCTGCAAACACCATAACGGGTCAAGGAGAAGCTCGCATGTTTACCGAATACGCCAGCAAACATCCGCACTGGATCAGCGCCTGCCAACGCTTTGCGGCCAGTCACAACATGGCCGAGATCGCCCAGCGGGCAGGCATGAACCCACAGCTCCTGCGCAACAAGTTAAACCCCGATCAGCCCCACGAACTGACGGTGGCCGAGCTGATTGCCATCACTCAGGCGAGTGAGGGCGATGAAACCCTGTTCGATGGCGCCCTGTTTGGCTGTGGCTTGACGGCTGTTGCCATCCCCGAGCGGGAGAAAGCCCCCAGCCTGGCCCATCAGGTGATCGATACCACGGCCAGGGTGGCCGGACTCGGCGCACAGGCACTGAAGGTGGTGGAGAGCGGCCGCGTGACCAAGGGGCAACGCAATGCACTGGTCGGTGCGGCGACGGCAGCCATGGGCAACCTCGCCATTCTGATCACCGAGATCGAGCACAAATACCAAGCCATCCCCTCTCTGTCTTGTGCGCTGGATATCGCGCGCATGGCGGCCGGGGCTTAGGAGATTTCATGAGACTGATTTGCCCCCACTGCGGAGCCCGCGCCAGCACCCGCACTTCCACCCGGATGAGCCCGCTGTGCGGCATTGCCACTTACCAGTGCAGCAATGTGGAGTGCGGCCACACCTTCAAGGCGGGGTTCGAGATCATCGCGACCATCAGCCCCAGTGCCATGCCCAACCCAGCCATTGTGCTGCCCATGGTCCCACGTAGGGCGAAGGCAGTAGCCCAGTGAGTCACTGGGCGCCTCAACTCAGCCCCAGGTAAAGGAGAAACCACCATGCCACACATCGATCACGAACAACGGAATCTGGCGGGTCTGACACCCGCCGAGCAGATCGCCATGAACACCGCCGGCTGTCAGATCCTGCGGGAGCTACTCGGCAAAACGCGCTCCAGTCTGGACACCGACTGGCTGGCTCTGAGCCAGGCCAAGAAAGCAGCCATCTGTGCCATCGCCCGCCAGCCACGGAGCGAGCTGATGACGGCCACCTTGTCCGCCCTGCCTCACGCACAGCGCGAGGCGGTAAGGATGGCGGTGATTGCACTCGAGTATCAGGGGGAGTTTCGCGGCGGCTGTGACACCAAGGTATGGCACCCGGCGCCAGTGACCAGGGCTATCGGGGATATCGAGCGAGAGAAGAGGGAGAGAGCCGCCAAGCTGCGCATGAAACGCGCCGTCATGGCGGCCAACCAGATGACGCAAAGCGGCCCGCGAGCAATCGGGCAATAAAAAACCCGCTTCGGTGCGCCAACACCAGCGGGCTTTCATCAATCACTTATCGACTAGGAAAATCGACATGCCAACTCTAGCCATTCTCGACACTGTGCGCAACCTGCGCCTGCAAAACCGCAAGCTGGCCCGTGTGGGTCAACGCTACAACTCCAGCCCTGACCTGATCCATGCAGTAGAACGCCCGGCCGCCATGGCCTGGCGTGCGGTCTGGTCATGCGTCAACAGCCGTGGGGGGATCTGATCATGGCCGCCGTTATCACTCGTCATACCGAACCGACCATCAAGGCCGCCAGCGCCTATCTGGTCAGTCGCGGGTACATCAACTGTGGCACCACCTGGCTGCGCGGCAAAAACGGGTACGCCCGTATGGAGCGCCTGAGCTCTGGTTCGATTCGCATCATCGAGGGGGTGGCATGAAAAAACTGTTCCACCCCATCACCCGGCAGGCTGCCCTGGCCGACTTGGCCGATCTGCCGCACCGCATCAGGGCGATGACCTACACCACCAGGCGCGGCCCCGAGGGTCGCAATCTACGTGAGCAGGCCCGCCAGCAACTGCGCTGGCACCAGCTATTCCACACCATGAACCGGAGAGCCCAAGCATGAGCATCGACGCCATTCATATTGCCAAGCGGGCAGAGCGGGCCGTGCTGCCACTGCTGACCGAACTGCTGGCCACCGGCGAGCAGGAAAACCGCATCGCCTTGGGGGAGCTGTATTCCGGGGATGAGTACATCCAGGTGCAACTGGTCGTGACCAGCCGACCTGCGGATCTGCTCGATGACGACTCCGTGATGGGGGATGAGGCATGAGTGACCTGTTTGAACTCGAGCCTCCAGTTGACGAGCTGGGTATCTGCGAAGCTGGCCCCTCTCATCTGCAAGCTCCCGCACCGGTCAGCCAGCTAGCCAAGCATTGGGAAGAGGCCCGCGCTGAATACGAGCGGGCGCGGGTTCTGTGGGCTGATCTCGATGCATCTGAGCTGTTGGCATTGGGCGCCATCCGCGCCGTGTACTGGCTGGCGCTGGGGAGCGGTGAAGTCACGCTGGCGAGAGAAATGGCCGAGTGGTGGGCAGACTGCGCACCAATTCACGGACTGGGGGAGATCATCAAATGAGCCACCGCCTGATCTCCGACCTGCAAAACCGTGTGGATAGGTGGTTCGATACCCTGATGGGCGACGAGTCCCGCCTGCGCAGCTATCAGCGCGACCTGCTGGCAATGCGCCAGCTATCCCCCCGCCCCCGCTGCACGGTATCCCTCACCCTGCGCCAGTGTGTCGCAGCCAGAAAGATGGCGAGGCATGCCCGTCATGCTCTGGCCTCCTGCCGAAAAAACATCAAAGAGCTGTCGGGTCCCCATCACCAATGAACCATCAGAACAACACAGGGCCAGCCGCCGAGGCTGGCCAGTTTGGTTTTGCGATCAGCCGTCTGCCGCCGCCGAAACGAAACCAGCTACCGCTGTCGAAAAAGACCCTCAAGACCCGCATCGATGCCCTTGCCAACGCCATGCCGGGCACCAAGCTCGAAGCCGCCTTTGTGGGCGCCCCTGGTGAATCCGATCTGGTCTGGGCGGTGCAACTGCTCGATGGCCTCTCCATGCAGTTCACCCAGGTGCTGTTCAAGCAGTACGTGCGCCGCCGTAAAGATGGCACCACTCGCAACTGCCGCAGCGCAAACATCTGGCTGCGGGAACGAGTGAAGTGGGTCCGCTCCCTGATGATGGCCCTGCCGGTCGATTCCCAGCACCTGCGCGACGACGACGGCCGCAAGCGGGTGGCCCACCAGTTCGCCAACCAGACCGCCGCCATCTGGAAGAATATCGAGCAGAACAGCACCGCCGGTGAACTGGATCTGATGGAGACATGGGAAGCCATCAAGCAGCCAGCCGACCAGTGGGGATTTGTCGCCAAGATGCCGGATTTCAAAACCAGAGAGGCTCGAGATAACTGGATCCTGAGCGTCATTGTGCGCCTGCTCTCTGCCAAGTGGTGGGAGAGGCGCGTCAATCGCTGCTGGGATCGCCTGCAGGAGCACATCGCCATTCTGCTCGGCAAAGTGCGCAAGGGCGTCTCCGCCTATGTCTCGAACGCCACCATGAAAGTGGTACGCGAGCGCAAGCGGGCCATGATGCGCTGGCTGGCCGACACAGAAGTGATGAACGGCCAGCATGACCTGGTGATCTCGATGAAGGATTGCTGGGAGGCCAGCGTCTCCAACCCGGTCAACCGCCGCAACGAGATGATGACTCGTATGCGAGGGTTCGAGGACTACGCTGAGAAACAGGGTCATGTGGGGGTATTCTTCACCTGGACAGCCCCGAGCCGTTTCCATGCCTGGAAGACCGGCCGAAACGGCAAGGCCATCGACAACAAGAAGTATGAAGGGGCAACCCCGCGCCAGACCTGTTCATACCTTGCCAAGCTGTGGAGCCTGACCCGGGCTGCGCTCAAGCGAAACGACACGCCCGTTTATGGGTTCAGAGTCTGCGAGCCACACCATGACGGCACGCCACACTGGCACATGCTGCTGTTTATGCGCCCATGCGATCGCAACAAGGTGATCAGCACCCTGCAGCACTACGCCCTGACCGACGACAAGGACGAGCTGGTGCGCGTCCCCATGGCTGCCCCAACCTTTACCGATATCACACCCCGTTTTGACTGGAAGATGATCGACCCCACCAAGGGCGATGCAACCGGCTATCTCGCCAAGTACATCGCCAAGAACATCGACGGCGAGCACGTTGATGGTGATCAGGAATCTGACACCCCTGCTGATCAAGGTGCCCAACATGCTTGCGCCTGGGCCAGTTGGTGGGGGATCCGCACCTTCCAGCAGATCGGCGGCGCCCCTGTCGGGGTCTGGCGCGAACTGCGCCGCATCAGCAACGCCAAGAAGCACGGCGATCTGGTGGGGCCACCCAAGCCGGTACTGCAAGACCCGCGCTTTGAGGCGGCTCGTTTCGCAGCCGATCACGGCATCTTCCGCTGCTACCTGGAAGCCATGGGCGGCGCGATAGCCCCCCGTGCCGATCACCCCATCAAGCTGGCCCACCTCATTGAGGAGCAGGCCAACGCTTACGGCGAAGACATCAAGCGCCTGATGGGGCTGCACACAGCCCGCCTGGGGGTGCGCACTCGCCTTATGGGTTGGGAGGTGGTACCAGCAGGCACCTACGAGGCCACCAAGGCCGCCGAAGGTTCGGCTTGGGGGGTTGGGGTTAAGACGGGCGACAGCCCGGCACCTTGGAGCTCTGACAATAACTGTACGCGGCCGGATCCTGATGCCTTTGCAGACCAGATCATGAGGAAACAATGGGGGTTATCGCCCTTCTCCATCGACCGCTTGCGTGCTGGCGCCAGCGTCAGAGCGGACGGCTTCACCCTCTGGCTGGAGAACGGCCAGGTGCAGTCGAGCCGGGCGATCCCGAGCGAACCGGATTGGCAGCCAGAAGGCCAGATGCCAGCCGAACAGGGCATGCCGGATGAATACGCGGTACCGGACGGAGACCAGGACTGGCCGATGCTGGTTGAGCTGTGCGGCAAGGTCTACCAGGCGCAGGGCCACGCCGGGGCGCACCGCTGGATAGAGATGCTGCCGCAGCCCTATCAGTCAGAGATGTGGCGTGTGCTGGAAGGGCTGGATGCACCGGAGTGGATGCAGGAACAAGACGACTACAGCGAGGAGTGGGTATGAACAACAAGCAGACCGTCAGCCGCGAAGAGTACCGCCGCCTGGATAATCGGGTAACCTGCATTCTTCAGCAGCGCTGGCCAGCCAACGAGATCAGCCAGTGGGTGGGGATGCTCAAGGGCAAACAGCAGGCTGTTGCGTCTGCCATTCTGCGCCGCCGCCACCCTCGCCCCTTATCGCTGGCCCTGCCGGCCATTGCCACCGAAGTTCCAAACCCGTATCAGGCCAAGGCCAGCCGCCCCACCGTGCCGGTGCACTCCGCAGACGGCCGCCCTATTGGCCGCCGCCATAAGGTGAACGGACTCACCCCCGTGGCCATCGACCAGAGCGGCACCATCCGGTGCGTCGTCACTGGTCGCACCCTCTTTATCGCACCGGGAAGCGCCACCGACCGCGCCAACCCGGGCGCCGCCGAGCGGCTCAACCCAACATACCGGCCGGCACTGCACCAGGTAGTGGAGGATCATCGCAGCTAAATGCCAATGGCGGGTAAAACAGATATAGTGCTCCGAATAAATCCATTATTGGACAGCCTACATGGAGCGTCTGAAAGATATTCTGGCTTCACTGGTCATGGAGCCTGGGGTGTTGAAGTGCTTGGGGGGTCTGCTGATGCTGTCCTCTTTGGCGGCAATGATGCTGGGCGTCAGAACTCTCCTGTTTGAACGCCGTCTCGAACGGGCTTTTTCCAGACTCCTGACCATCACGGATGGCAAAGCGACACTCCCCACTCCACCAGGGCTGTTTGACCAGTGGCCCATCATCCAGGCCATGATCCCGGAGACCTTCATTGGGTTCCTCACTTGGGCCAGCTTTTTTGCCGCCGGATGGATGATGGTGGATTTTGGCAAGCAGATCGAACGGATGTACTGACACCCGCCGCCATCATCACTTCACCACCGGCAGCTCGCTGAGCGCGGTGGTATAGCGGGGGCTTAACTGCTCCCGTTTCATCATCCACTCCCGGGTGTCGCGGCCTCGGGCCGCGAAGTAGACCTTCCCCAACCGCCCCTGGTTGATCTTGTCGATGACCTGCATCAGCGCCTCGCTGCGCGGGGATGGCTGCTGTGCGGCGAACAGGTCGCCCTGCTGCATGTTGGCGGGGGTGAAGTCGGCCAGCATGACGCCCCCTTTCTGGTATCGCTGCTCGTCGCGCCAGATGCGCGGGAGCAGTTCCGGGATCAGGGCCAACAGCGCCCGGGTGTCATGGGTGGGCATCGCCAGCTTGGTGCTCACCTGGTTGCCGTAATAGGGTTCCCGGTCGCTGAATGGGCTGGTGCGAATGAACAGGGTCACGTGCCGGCAGCACATCCCCTCCCTCCGCAGCTTCTCGGCGGCCCGCTCCATGTAGCCGGCCAGCGCCTGGTGCATGGGGCCTATCTGGGTGATGCGCTCCCCAAACGAGCGCGAGCAGATGATCTGCTGCTTGGCCTGGGCCTCTTGCTCCAGCTCGGCGCAGGGGATCCCCCGCAGCTCCTGCACCGTGCGCTCTACCACCACGCCATAGCGGCGCCGCAGTGCCTTGGGATCAGCGGCGACCAGGTCGGCCACGGTCTTGATGCCCTGGGCCTCCAGCTTGGCCGACAGCCGCCGGCCAATGCCCCATATCTCGTCCACCGGGGTGATCGCCATCAGCCGGGCGCGCCGCGCTTCATCCCGCAGATCGACCACACCGCCGGTGGCGGGCCACTTCTTGGCGGCGTAGTTGGCGAGCTTGGCGAGGGTCTTGGTGGGGCCGATGCCGACCCCCACGGTCAGCCCCGTCCACTGCTGCACCCGCTCGCGAATCTGGCGGCCATAGGCCACCAGGTCGCCCGCCCAGGACTCGCTCAGTTCGATGAAGGCCTCGTCGATGCTGTAGACCTCCACCGCCGGGGCCATCCCCTCCAAAATGGTCATCACACGGTTCGACATGTCGCCATAGAGGGCGTAGTTGCTGGAGAACCAGACCCCGCCCATGGCCTCGAAGAATTGGCGGATCTGGAAGTACGGCACCCCCATCTTGATGCCGAGCGCCTTGGCCTCCGCCGAACGGGCCACCACACAGCCATCGTTGTTGGAGAGCACCACGATGGGCCGCCCCTTGAGGTCTGGGCGAAACAACCGCTCGCAGCTGGCGTAGAAGTTGTTCTTCTGGGGCTTGCTAATGGTTAGGAGTTGAGTAGCTTTATAAACAATGAGTTAAAAAAAGATCTAAAAAGTAGTCTTAGAAGCAACAGGGATAAGCCGGAGACTGGGGGTTGGTTGATGGAGCTAGTGTGTTCTACCGAAGATTTGGTGATTGCCGGTCGTCCTTATCCAGGCTTTCCGATCCTGCTTTGGGACACGCTGGAAAGTTGCGTCCCAGCCAATGATTTTTTTCGCCACTACCTGTTGCGTGGAGCTATTGGGTCACGAAAGTCATGGCCAAGCACAGGGCGTGCGCTCTACGATTTTTTCAGTTTCCTCCAAGCGCATGATCTTGACTGGCGCGACGTGGACCGTGGCGAGGCCAAGAGTGTCGTAGCGGCCTACCGGGACTACTGCCTGGTGGAGTGCAAGTTGGCCTTATCAACAACCCGTCAACGGCTGCACTATGTATGCAAGTTCTACGAGTATTCAAAGCAGCAGGGATGGGTGAGCAGACTCCCGTTTGGCTATGAGGAACGGATGGTCAAACGCGTTACTGGCTTCCTTGCCCACGTCGATGCCAGCGGCGGCAAAGCCATGGTGAACGACATAATGCCGCGCAAGCATCAGGCGCTTCCGAAGTTTCTGAGCATGGATGAGATCAAGGCATTGCTGGCGGCGCAGGAAAATCCGCATCACCGCATGATGATTCGGCTCGGCCTTCAGACGGGACTGCGCCGGGAGGAAATCGCCTCTTTCCCGCTTGCCTACATCTTCGATCCGGATAAAGCAGGTAGGCGCGAGCGCAACATCCGGATTCGTCTCGATCCATTCGATGGACATGGCATGCGCACCAAGGGCAGCAAACCGCGCGACATCTACATCAGTCGCCGCTTCCTCGCTGATTTGCATCGTTACGTAGTGCAGGTTCGCGGTGAGCGAGCCTCATTGAGCCGCACCAAACATGAGCCGCTGTTCCTGAACCAGTTTGGTGAGCCCTACTCTGATGATGGCAAGCGCATCGCGCGTATCGTCCGGGAAACCGGCAAGCGCGCCGGTATCAGGGTCCATACCCACATGCTACGCCACACCTACGCCACCCATACCTTGGTCACGCTCCAGCGCAACCGCGCTGGGGCGGATCCGCTGGTGTTCGTGCAGCGGCAGCTTGGCCATAGCTCCATTCAAACGACGATGGTGTACCTGCACCTGGTCAACGAACTGGCCGACGACGCGGTGCTGGCCTACGACGATGAGTTGAATGAAGGGCTGGGAGCGGTCTGATGGGCAAACGTAAGGTATTCAATAGGACCGACCTCCGCGTCCCACATGTCGAGCACAGCCGCGATGCGGCGGGTCGTGTTGTCATTATCCCCGAGGCGATTCCGCCGGCCACCACTACGGTCGCCTTCGGGCGCAATGCCACGCGCTCCCGGGGCATCGACTTCGCCCCTTGGTACGGCACGGGCATCGACCCGATCACTTATGCCTGCCAGCGGCAGATCGAACGCTTCCTGGCCCGGCAGGACGGCGGGCTCGAGGCCAGTTCCGTGGCGAGTATCTGTAAAGGCGGTTTACGTCACTTTCTCAACTACATTGAGCTGCGCGCAACCGCGCTCAGGCGCGGGCTGGCCCTGGATGATATTAATCGCGCTGTAATTGACGGCTTTCTTGGCCACCTCGCTGGACTGGGTATCACCACCCTTAGCCAGAGGGGCCACTACACCAGCGCGAAATCCGTCCTTCACGCGTTGGGCCAGCGTGGGCTTATTTCGTTGGTCACCACGGGGGACGATGCGACTTTCCCACGAAATCCGTTTCCAAACAGTGGCAAGCATAAGGGAGAAACGCCGCTGCCGAAGCGTCAGCGGCAGGCCTTCACCACCGCGCTCAGGCAAGCGGTCATGCCGATTTGGCTCGACGATACCCCAGTAACCGGCGAGTTGTTGGCTTATGCCCTGCTGACTGTAGCACTGCACACCGGGCGAAACACCACGCCGCTGCTGGAGATGGAGCGCAATTGCCTGCGCACCCATCCCAAGAACAACAGCGTATTCCTGGTCCTTTGGAAGCGCCGCAGCCACACCAGTCACAAGGTGGCGCTGCGCGCCGAGAACAGGGCTGCACAGCTGTTGGAATCCACGCCAACTGTCCAGACCAATGTCGAGCGCCTGATCCGGCGCATCCTTGCCCACAGCGAACCGCTGTGCGCGGAGGCCCCGGACGACCTCAAGGATCGCGTGTGGCTGTATCGCGTGCATCGCGGCCCCGGCCCCGGCCGGGTCATTGCACTGACTGGCGAGACGTTGAAGCTGGCGATCAAGAAACTCGTGGCCGACCACGGGCTCACCGATATCGACGGCCAACCGCTGTGCATCAACATCTCTCGTCTCCGTAAAACGTTCGCCAACCGAATTTTCGAGTTACTAGGGGGCGATCTGGTGACCACGGCCATCGCGCTTGGCAACACGCCACAGGTGGCCGGGCGAAATTATTTGGCACCTAGCGGGGACGCGAGGCGCAATTGGAAATTTATGGGCGAGATACTTGTTCAAGAGTTACTGACCTGCACCATCGGCGCGACCTACCAGACCACCCCGATGGGGCGCTGTGGCGACCCGATGAACGGCCAGTACGCACCGAAACGTGAAGGGGCAGCGTGTTTCTCGTTCCTCAACTGTCTGCGCTGCAAGCATTACGCAGTGACAGAGGAAGATCTGCACCGCCTATTCAGCTTCTACTTCCGTGTATTCGCGGAACGCACACGCATGGACAAGCGGCGTTGGACACAGGAATACGCGCACATCCCTCGATTGATTGACGACTACATTGTGGCTGAGGGGCTGCGGCGCGGGACTTTCAAAGCGGCGGCCGTGGAAGCCGCCCGCGAGCGTGCGCGCCGCGAGCCGCACCCGTTCTGGTCGTCCGATGTGGTGGAGAAGCTGGAGATCTTTGCGTGAGCGGCAACAACCTGGTCACGCCATTTTGGGCAAACATCGAGTCCCAACCGGGGGAAATACGCGAGCTACCCGAGATCGATCGCGACGCACTCATCGTGAGCGCCATCCTGGTCGATGACCACTGGGTCATCCTCAGCCGCTATGGCGACGACATTTGGCTGTTGGACGGCTTTACCAGCAACGTGCCAGACAACTTGCGGCGCCAGGACTTCAGCCGCGTGCCCTGTGCGTTTAAAGACGTGATGAAGGCCCTGCTGTACCGCTACCTGCGGCGCGGTCGCGCTGGGCAGAAGCGACCCAGAGCAAGCACTTTGCGAAATTTTTTTGAGAATGCGCTACCCTTCCTGCGGCATTTAAACGCGCTCAAGCTCACTCGCTTCGGCGCGGTGACACCCATGGTCTGCGCGTACTACGTTGCCGAGTGTCGGGCGTACCAGCAGACGAGCCGGAACCAAGGTAAGCCGCTGTCTCAAAGCGCCCTTGAGCGTCGCTTCATGGCCGTCGAAGCGCTTCATGAATTGAGCCAGTACACCCACGATCCGATCCCTTTGCATCCCTGGCCTGATACTTCCGCGAATACGCTGGCCGGCAGCGGCACGGCCCGCAAACAGGGCGGCAAAACACCGCTGATGCCGGATGAGGTGCTCTGCGCCCTGTTCGAGAGTGCCTATGAAAAGGTTCAGCATGGCAAGGCGCTACTCGATTTACGCGATGCCCTCAATGCCGTCGCAGCACAGCGGAGAAGGCAGGTTGCCAGAACAGTCATCGAGGCTAAAAACCGCCACCTCGCCACTTTGGGCTGGGAAGGCGGCTTGGGGGCATTTAATCAGGCGATCCTTGATCTACGAACTGCCTGCTACATCGTGCTGGCCAGCACCTCCGGTTGCCGCAACCACGAACTGGCCAACGTCCAGTCGGGCGCGCACCACTGCACCGAGGACGACGAGGGAACGATCTATCACTGGATGCGTTCCAGGTCGGATAAGACCAACACTGGGGTACACGACTGGATGATCCCCGAGGTCGCCGTGCGCGTGTTGCGCCTGATGGAGCGTTGGGCCGAGCCGTATCAGGCTATGATCGCCGCCGAGATTGCCGAGCGTAGAAAGGTCGACCTGCGCGACCCAGAAATCGCCACGGCGCATAAGCATCACCATGCACTCTTTCTCGGGGTGTGCCCTGCAAAGGGCAATCTAGTTCGCACCCTGTCGGGCATTACGTGGAACCATATTCTCAAGGCGTTCGTGCAGGGCTGTGGGCTGGACTGGAACCTCGCCAGCCATCAATTCCGCCGCAAATTCGCCAACTACGCGGCACACAGCCAATTTGGAGACTTGCGCTACATGCGCGAGCACTTCGCACACTGGTCCATGGATATGACGCTCGGCTACGCCATGGACGAGGATTGGGGTCAGCACCTCGACATAGAGTTGTACAGCGACATCCAGACAGAACTCGAAGACATCAAGTTCGGCGTCGTTGACACTTGGATGGGGGACGAACCGCTGGCGGGAGGCTACGGTCGCTCAATCAAACGCTGGCGGCGCGATCCGGTGAACCTCGCCATCTTCAAGAGTCATACATCGATGGTGACCTCAATTTCTGAGAGCACCGCGATCCGCAGCAATGGCCACGCCTGGTGTACCGCCAGCGACGACCGTTGCATCGGCAACACATTAGAGCGGACTCGCTGCGGGGACTGCCACAACGCAGTGATTGGGTGCAGCCACATTGGCGTATACCAACGTCTCTACGACAACCTGAAGGGGTTGCTGGATTGCAACGACATTGGTGACGGTGGCCGCCAGCGCATCTTGCGCGACCTGGAGCGCTGCCGTGACGTGCTCGTGCAACTTGGATACGACCCGGAGATGAACCCAACATGACGATCAAACGCAAGCCCTCGGACGCCCGCGAGCGGGATTTGCAACTCGCGCTAGCCCGCATTCAGCGTGGTCGGGCACATACCGGAGAATCCAAGGTCACTATCGCGTCTGTGGCGCGCGAGGCGGGCGTTTCGACAGCGCTGATCCACAACCACTACCCTATAATCGCTGAGGCGATCCGCGATGCTCAGGGGCGTTCCAGTCGAGTTCAACGCGATGTGAAGCACCAGGAGCTCCGTGCGGAGCGTGAGAAGAATCGCGCGCTTCGCCTGGAGATAGAAGGACTGCGCGCCAAGGTCGCCAGCCTTGCCTCCATCAACGAGGTTTTGATAGCCGAGAATCGACTTCTAAAGGCAAAGCAGAGTGACTCCAAGGTGATCGATCTGCCCCCAGGCATATTCTGACGTAAAGCGAAACACACATTGCTGAATGACTGCTATCGGCCGGTTTCTACCTATCGCCAAACGGCAGGAGTCGGTCAAAAGCAGTCGCCTGATGAAGATAGCTTTCCACCCGAAGCGGAATACCACTAGGGATTACTGAAATTTTTGCCGAAATAATCTATCACCTCATTGGCCTGCGTACCCTGGCGGAAACGTTTCTGCCCTTCGAAGTCAGTCGAAGGCAGCATGTGGATTATCTGATGATCCGCATAGAGGGACATTACATCATGAGGATTCAACCCTCCGGCGCGCTGTCCCGTAAGCGTGTTAGTCGCCTCAATGGCTGCACCAATCATAACGTCTGCCAGCTGTACTGCAGGGCTGGCCCTTGAGTCGACTTGTGTCACTGACTGGAGCTTGAGTGGAAAGGTGAGGCTCGCGATCTCCGATTGGCGAAATGTGACTTCTTTCTTGTGATTAATAAAGCGCAGCAGCAAGTCATGGTAAGTAAGCAGGTTCTTGGACTGATCATGCTCAACCAAGTAGGGGCCATCAGCCATGACTTCCATCCGACTTATCAGCGATTGCAACACCACAAAAGTGGCGTCAGTGGTGACACCTGATGTAGCGATCGCTTGAAGGCATTCCGGCGCGGCATACTGCGCCAAAGGCCCCAAAGCTTCCGGTAATTCCTGCCAGCGTGTAGCGCGAGCAGCAGCCACGAGGTCGGTAAGTGCTGCAGGGCTTTTTTCCTTTACTGCGCGCTGGAAACAAACGAGCAACTGCTTAAAGGCTGCCTCTCCGAGAAGAGTGGGGCCCGCCACATAAAGCAGTGACCCGAGCGCGTAGTTCTGCCCATCCTTATAAAAGTCGCATCCTCGTTCGTAGTAGTACGGTTCGACTGCGTAATCCAGAAACATCAGCAGTAGCAGAAAGCGTTTATCACAGACGTAGGTAACGCACTTGTGATCGGTCAGGACATCGCGCATCAACGCCAGAAGCCGTGGGTGATTGGCTGGCCGGCGTGACAAAGCCCGGTACTTGAGCTCTTCCGCTTGTAGCTTAGGAAAGTGCTCTTGGATCAAGTGTCTGGCCTGATCATCATCAATGGCAATGGCTGCGGCCCCTTGATACCTCTGCTCGAGATTTAGCAGGTCAAATCCGGTATAGCCACTTTCGTCGATTCTGAAGCACTCCATATGCAACTCCCTGAGGTCGTCGACAGAACAGGAAGAGCCTGGCTATTCCTCTGTATGTGTCGCCGGGTTACCGATGACTGAAAACAGTTATCGCGGATTAGCCACGTCAGCGACCGCTTGCGTAACTGCCGCTTGGGCGGCTTCAGCGATAGCAACAGGCATTGAGCCAAGCCGAAGCTGATTCATCCTTTCAAGGTTCTCCACAATGGTGCGGACGAGGTTCGGATCGTAGTCATCTCTGTCAGCCTCTTCATGGACTCCTTTGTTTAGATACGTCCATACGTTCGATTGCACCGGAACACCTATGACGTCACCAAGCCCCTGAATTACAGCGGGCTTGTCCTGGTGCACAAATGTTCTCGAATCATCGAGCCGTCTTTTCAAAGCCTCGCAGAGATTTCTCAGATTTGGCTCCGCCCCGCGTCCAGCTAACGGCAGGGTTATTACTCCGAGGTCGTTCTTGCCGAGCCACTTCCAAATCTTTTCCGTAAGCATCTCCAGGGCCTGCCTGGATGCGCCCAAAGCGTTGCGCCAGTCACCAATGTCCAAGGCGGAACGGGCCTGCTCCAAGTAGTTGAAGGTGATCTCGTTACCTTTTACCCGCGGCCGGTGGTCCCCGATATGAGGCATGAAGTAATAGGCCGTCCATTGGCCTTTCTCGACATGGTTCTGCAGATCCTTGATGAATTCGCTGCTATGGCACGTGACGATAATTTGAGTTGCTGCGAAGCGATCACTCTGGAAGATCGCCTCTCTGATGCCTTCACGGTGCTCGGTGTCAATCGCGTTGATCGCATCGTCAAAGATGATCGTCGGAGCCTTAATATGCAGCGCCTTTGCAAGAAGGATTGCGACGCCCAGGCAACGAACATGTCCCTCGCTGAGGACGTGTAACGCATCTACCCTGGTATCTGGGGCAGCGCGAAACGCCAGCCCGATACGCTCTTCCTCGTTGGTCGGCAAATAAAGTGCCGCTAGCTTGTCGCCGTCATGATCGCGTCTGTTGAACTCGTTATAGATCTCCAGAGCGACAGTGTTAAGCCCAGCTATGAGCGTACCAGGCAGCTCTGCTCTGAACTGCTTGAGCAGCCTTAAGAATTCGTCATAGGCCGCTTTAATGCGCCGACTGAGTACAAGCTGCACAGCCTCTTGCTGCACAGCATCGATGAGTGTTGCATTCGCTTGATCAAAGTTGGCAATTGTTTGTCTAGCTATGCCGACTTGCCGGGCTATCTCAGCGCGACGTGTTTGAAAACCTGCAACATCTTGCGCTGCCTGAACAAGCCGAGTGCGCTCTTGTGCCAGTGCTGCGCGATCTGCCAGTGCCTGGTTTGTCTGGATATCAATCCTTTCGCATTCGACTGCTAAATCGACGACCCTTTGCGCCATCGAAGGCGCATCGCCTTGTTTTACATAGCTCGCTTTCCACCAGGCGGCACGGTGGTCAGCACCCGGAGATGCGAGATATCGCACCCTGTCATCGGCATGATCAGGCTGAGCGCTAACGCGCTGGCCGAAGGCAGTTAACAGCCCCTCCAAGCCTCGGGACGCACGTTCCCATTCTCCTCGTACTACGTTTTTTTCAGCCTGCAGACTAGCGAGCTCTTGAAGCTGAGCCAGACCGTCACGCGCCTGCTCGTATGGGTCACGTACAACGTGAGAATCACCATTGATTGGCGTCCCGCAAGCTGGGCAGTTATCGGGCGACAAGGCTTGTAAGCCAAGAACCGCGTTGTACAGATTTTGGAAGGAGGTCTCACCAGTCTTGGCAGCTAGCCTTTTGTCCACATCCTCGAGTAGCTCCTGCTTACGATCCGCAGCCTGATATGCCGCAACTAACGCCTCGCTGCTGACGCCATAGAGACCTGGAGTTGGCCCATCCAGTTGCGCATTGAGGTAATGCAGACGACCTGGGGCGGCATCGCTGCCGATGAGCTCAAGAAGCTGCTGGTACGAGAGGCCGGTAGCATACGCTCCAGCATAGGCAGTCTCCTCTTGCGCGATTATCTGAACCGCCTGGAGCTCGCCATCTATTGTTGCTTGATCGCGCTGCAGTGCTGCACGCTGCGTTTCGAGCTCTTGCTCTTGGATAGCAACCAGATTGAGCTGCTGGTCCATCGACTCGTTGAAGTTAGTGACGAAGTCATGGAACTGCTCCATACCAAACAGAGCCGCTATCAGATCCTTCTTTTCACCTGCGCTCTTAGATGCGATTCGCGAAAAGTTATCTATGCGGTTTTTCTCAACGAAGCAGAATCGATAGGCCTCTGAGTCCGCTTGCACTGCCGATACCTGGCCTTCCGCGCTTCGTGCAGCGAGGGTGGGGGCTTCATACCTATTTTCGTGAAGGTTCGCGAAATAGCGTTGAGCAGGGATCCGTTTAGCCGACGCCTCATCTACGGCCCCCAAGAGTGCTAACTCTAACGCTTCGCAGAGACTCGTTTTACCGCTGCCATTAGGGCCGTAGAACATGGTAATTCGCTGAGGAAAATTGAACGTCTCAGCCACTCTGAAGCCACGAAAAGGGCCAATGGTAAGACTATGCAGTGCGCTCCATGCCCACTCACCAACAGTAACCGTTCCTGCAGCTGCGGGAGGTGTAAAGTCGGTCTGGAGCAGAGACTCTTTAGCCTTGGAAGCCAATAGAACCGATCGGCGGCTCATAGCGCGCGAGTGTGCGGCCACGGTGTCGAAATCTTGGTCGACCAGATTTGCAAACCGTCGAGTATCTTCGGTAGCACCGCGTTCAGGAAGATGAAGCCAAGTTAGGAATTGCTGGTAGTCATGCCGAGCCGAACTCATATTTTTATCCCCTGTAAACGTACCGTGGCCAACATCCAGTCGCTGTGAAAATGTGAAAATTCCACCTCCATCTTCTGATGCCGAAATCGAATTGGCAACAGCTTCGAATTCAATAAATCCAGCGCCTTCAGGGGATAAGTGCTTGATATCAAGATAGCGCGATCGAAATCAAAGCCCCCGCAGGCTGGCTTCGGTGATAGTAACATTGGATTGATCCGCAGAGGTGCCATGCATGATCACATTCCGAATGCATCGCTGCCAAAGCTGTTTACCTATGCAGATTCTTGTCATTGGCCAGATTCCGTAGAATGCGCACCTAAAAAAATTTATAAATAGTTACCAAATGTAACCAATTGAATTGTATTAATAAAACAAATACTAACGGTTAGTAAGGGTCAGGATTTGTTCACGTCGACCAGGGCGACGGCGCAGCGCTTGTTCATGGGCTATCCACCTGGTGCACGACAAAGGCCACCACCCCGAAGATTTCCAGCTCCTGCCCATCGTTGAAATGGATGGGGCGATAGGCCCGGTTGCCAGGGAGCAAGGCGACGGTGGGCTCAAGCTGCAGTTTCTTCACCGTGAACTCGCCATCCACCGCGGCGACCACCACGCTACCGTGGCGCGCCTTGCGGCTGCGGTCGACGACCAGCAAGTCGCCATCGCGGATCCCGTGGTCGACCATGCTGTCACCGGCCGCCCGCACGAAGTAGGTGGCTGCCGGGTGCGCCACACACAGCTGGTTGAGATCGATGGTCTGCTCGGTGTAGTCCTGCGCCGGCGACGGAAAGCCGCAGGCCACCGGGGAGAGGAACAGGGGGAGCTCCAACAAGGGGGCATCTAGTGTGGGTTGAGCAAACATGCTGGCAATCTCAAGAAGCACTGTATGGATAACCAGTATAGCAAGGCGCCAAAATCGGATCACCGTGCGGCGTTTGGCTCCGCCATTCACTATCAGCCCCTAACGTTGAAAGCCACGATGACATCAGTCTCAACAGAAACCAGATAATGTGACCGAACACACAAGACCTATAAGTGACCCATGCGGGGCAAAGAGGTAGTCTATGGCCCCTCCAAGCAAACCCGCTTGGATTATCAATACTACATCTCAATTTTTAAGGAGAAGCGCTGTGGCAACAGAGTTTGAAATTGACTTCGAAGGTTACAAACTGCAATTTGGAAATGATAAAAGCACTGCTAAATCAGGCATTTACTGTGTATACCGCTGTGTTTTTGACTCCGAAAACAATAAAGTGTTACTGAAAAAGCTCATCTACATTGGTGAATCTAAAAATGTGAACGAGCGACTTGCAAATCATAATAGGTTTGAAGACTGGTCTAAAAGCCTCAAAACTGGCGAAGTACTCTGCTATACCTTTGGCGCAGTGCCACCGGAACATCGAGAGCGGTGTGAGGCTGCAATGATTTTTCGTCACAAGCCAGAATTCAACTCTGAACATACAGAAGAGTTCAATCACAAACCAAGCACCATTGTACTCACTGGGAGAACTCAGTTTCTTGACACTAGATTCACTGTTGAGCCGACTACCGCTTAAAATGGTCTGTGACCACTAATTAAGGGCGCCTTGTGCGCCCTGTGTATGTTTCCTGCCGAAACTAACGTCCCCTTCCCTGTGTAGAACCGGTACCCTGCCGGCGGTGTTGTGCTGCTGGGCGGGTGATGGTGCCGATTTTTCCTGATAAGCGCTGATTCGGGCCGCAGAGGGCCGGAAAGGGACAAAAAAGGAGCATCGGGGACTATTGGGGTTGATTGGTGTCGCGCTGTTGCGCGATACTGCGCGGGCAACGGCAAAATCCGTTGCCGGGATTGGCGTCCCGAACTTCCACAATGAGCACAACACGCTCTCGCGTGTTTTTTTGTGCAACCCAGTTACATCTGTCAGTTATGACGGGCTGGGCGGGGGCCCTTCGGGGCGCCGGGTTCATTGTGGCCGGTACGCCAACCTCGTTCAGTTCGTCACCAGATGATTGGCGTCATCGGTGGCGTTACCCAACGACGTTTGGAGACACCACAATGAACAGCATCCGCTTCCATGACACCCAGTTCACTGTTATCCCCCATCAGGGCCAACCCTGGCTGACCGCACCACAAATCGCCCAAGCCCTTGGCTATGCCAGCGATGATGCCGTGAGCCGAATCTATCGCCGTAATGCCGACGAATTTACCCCCTGCATGACCTTGACGGTCAAATTGACCGTCAAGGGGTTCGGCAATGGCAGCAGCGAGAAAGAGGTTCGGATCTTCTCCCTGCGCGGCGCCCATCTGATCGCCATGTTCTCCCGCACCGCGCTGGCCAAAGAGTTTCGCCGCTGGGTGCTCGATGTGCTGGACCGCGAAACCGCCGCCCATCCGCAGCCCCTCCTCACCCTGACCGATGACGAACTGCATTCGCTGGCGTGGCTGTGGCGCGCCGCAGATTACATGATGGGGGCCGCCCGCCGCATCTATCCCCTGCTCGATGTCGCCGAGCACCGCGAAGCCGGCACCTACTACTCCATCATCCACGAATATCCGATGACCCTGGCCGCCGCCCAACGGATCCTGGCCGACAAGACCCGCCATGTGCAGCCCGCAACCCACAGCAACCGAGACTGGAACAGGTTGATCCCCCACCTGCACCGCCTGCCAATGACAAAAAGTTGGTAATTGTGACCGGTCACGCACCGCAGTGCGTGACCAGTTATCTCACTAGGGGTAATCTATCTTCATGGCATTTTATATAAAAATACATACAGGTATCACGTCAATAAAGTAAACCAATGACATTTTAAAATATAAAAATGAAACTTGTGAAGATCGTATAACTAGGAGAATTTGTATTGGATGGTTCACTAAAGGAGGTAACTGAGGCAATACATGGCCTATACTCCAACCCTATAAAGGATTATATATTTCCTGCTATCAGTGCGCTTTCTAGCGCTGCATTAGGCGCATGGGCCGCATTTTATGCGGTTAATACTCAAGAGCGTAATCGCATCCATATTCAAAATGTAGACTCGATAAATGATGCCACACTGAAGGCGAGTGAGGCTAGAAATATTTTAATGGCAATCAAGAGCAATTACCATAATGAGTTATCATCAAGCCCATACCAAAGATTGATGACAATCCCACGCATCCCAATTGATGAACCAGCCATTAATTTCAAAATATCCACCTTAGTCTTTTTGGCACCAACTGATGTCGGTGACATATATAGTAAATGGCAAAGAATTGAACACCTGGATATATTATTTAAAAATTACAACCAAGCTCTATTCATTTGGAAAAAAAGAAATGAAAGTTTTGAGGAGATGATACCTCAATTGAGACAGCTTCATGCCAAAAAAATTTCAGATGAACATTTATTAGAATTATTCGGGCAATCTAAAATATGCGAGGTATCAGACCTAACAGAGAAAGCAATAATGTTAACAGATGAACTTTTGGTTGAACTGAGCTGTTTTATTATTGGATTTCCTGAAATAGCCAAGAATTCTATCCCGACTAAAATAAGGAAAAAAACACGCAAAATTATAATCGTACGCCTCCCTACAGAAGAGTCCGCAGTAGATTTACTGTCTATAAGTCCAATGCTAGATTATGATATGACAGCAGCTTTACACGCTTGCTCTGTGCAAGAAATAAAAAACCTCTATCGAAGTATCTATTTTTAATTAATTTCGATAATTCTGCATAAATGTTAAAGTAAGAATCATGGATAACTTGACTATGGTAATTATTGATAACATCGCTGGTGTGAGTATGGCTGTATCTGCCAGTGTCGCGATGACGTTCCTGACCAGCGTTGAGCCACTAGCAATAAACTAACAAGGACACTAAGAAATTTATTTAATAAATCGTACACTTAAATTGGTTACTTTAGCCACCCAGCTACGCGATTACACCGTTAAAGTAAAACCAATAAGATAGTAATCTTTGCGGCTTTGGAAAAACATCAAATCATCCTGGAGGAATATGTTTCAGTTTTTAATGGGAATTACTATAGGGACATTCCTATCATTTATATTGCTTTCGATTATGTTAGTTGCAAATTTAAAAATTGATATAGGCTTGATAACAAATATTGTTATTGCTTTTGCCACAGTGGTGGCAGCAATTATTCACTTCGACTCAGTATCAAAGCAAAGGAAAGATAGAATATGGGAAATAAACAAAACTGTCTTGCTTGATTTAGCACATTGTTTATCATTAGTAATTAAAGCTTCTGAATATTACTTGGATGTGGAATACGAAAAAATGTCTCCACATCCAGAGCCTACAAACCTAAAAAAACCAGAGCCTGATGTTTATAAAAATTTCATCGATAAACAAGAATATGTTCTAGAGGTATATCGCTCCTTAATGGATAAGGAACTTATCGATAGCCTAGAAAAAGCTAAGGCGAAAAATGGTAAAATCACTGACGCAGTTAATGATGATACTTATCATATTTCTGAGGCCTATGAAGAATCAATAGAGTGCTATAAAGACTTACAAACTAAGCTCAGATATTTCATGGCCGAAATTTCTGGCATAAATAATCTGTAATAGATATTTAATATCGAAAGCTCTTTCAGTACCATCTGTCGCCACTCTAGACATTGGAAGTAACTAAACGAGAGGGCTCACCCTCCCCCTCTACTTTCCTTTGTTTGTACGTGAAAGGATCTGACGGAAAGTGAAGGATCGCTGAGAGGATCCGACATCCTGCGCGCGGCCAGTGCTGGCGCGGGGAGCCGTTCCCCTCCCCCCGTCGTTCACCCGCATGGAAATCGACACATAAAGCGGGCAGGCGAGGCGGGGTCTTGACTGCGCGCGCTGGGTGCTGAGGGGCCGCCGCCCCGGGGCGTCAGGGCGCTGAACGCCAGGCAAAACAAAGCCCCCTCGGTGAGGGGGCCTCTCTTACGCCGTTTTAGCGACTCATAAGGTCCTTGTAACTGTAGCCTCGCCTATGCCGCCTGCCCTGTCAGATCTGACAGTCGGTAGGGATTGAACCGGATTACCTCCTCCCCCGCCCAGTCATTGAGCGCCAGCAGACTGGCCTTGATGCTGTCTATCTCGTTGATGTCGAACACCTGGGCGGCCTTGGTCACATCGCCAAAGCCGCCGGTGCTGTTGGGCATGACCCCCATCAACTGGGGCGGTACCCGGTGGCTGGCCAGCTGGTCATCCCGGCTCACGTTCTTGATGCTGAGGAAGTCATCCTTGGCGGCCACCTCGGCCACCGGGATCAGCTTGACCCCGTCCTTGCTGCCGCCCGGGGTGTAGAGCAAGAGGTTGCGGAAGTTGCCGGGACCCTTGCTCTGGCGCAGGGCTTCTTTAAGGTCCTTGATGTCCTGCTCATTCTGCGTTGGGTCTGTGATGTGCATGATGAAGCCCGCGTGGCTGCCGTTCTCGTAGTAGCGGCGGCGGAACAGGGTGGCCGACTCGTTGAGCAGGGTGGAGTTGAGCCCGCCGACATAGTCGGGGATGCCGTAGATCTCCTGGTTGATGTCCGCCTCCATCACATGGCCCACCCGGCCTGCGGGCAGGGCCTGCTCCTGGCCGGGCTGGGCAATCCACCAATACTGGTTGAGATCCAGCGCGCGCCGGGTGTACTTGGCGCGCAGGTGGTCATAGCGCAGCACCCCGCCGAGCCGGTTCTGCACCGCCTGCAGGTAGCCGTTGCCGAAGATGAGGTAGTCCAGCACCAGGCCGGTGAAGGCGGCCAGACTCAGTTTGGGGTGCGGGATGAAGCAGGAGCGCAGGATGTTGCGCTTTACCTGGATGGCCGAGGCGTGATGCACACCGGCCCGATAGACCCGTGACAAGCCATTGAGAGAAAGGGGCGGCTCGTACCAGCGGCCGTTGTGCATGGCCTCCAGGTAGTCGAACACCTCCCGTTGCGATAAGA